>JALTDM010000277.1 GCA_027074135.1 Bacteroidales bacterium | reverse complement strand
AAATTTTGAAAAACAAAAACAAAAACAAAAAAACTAAAAACAAATGCCAGTAAAATGTTAATAATTTTATTTTTTAACATAATCAATAATATTATTTACAAATATAATGCAATTAGTGCTTTATATGAAGAAATGACAGATTGAAGTATCTACAAAAAAATTTTATGCAACTTTTTCTATTTTATTTATGTCTAATCGCATGGATTTTTGAAATAAATATATTTTTGCATAAATAAATAAAATTTAACACTATGAAAAAGAGATTTTTATTGTTTGTGTTTGCGGCTATTTTACAATTAAGCTTAAAAGCACAATTTAGCTCGCCGACTATTATCACTCAGCCGGCAAATCAGACAGGATTATGTCCCTATCAATGGGCACAATTTGTTGTTGCAGCTCTTAATGCAGACAGTTATCAATGGCAAGTTAGCCAAGATAGCGGGAATGTTTGGTCTAATATTAGTGATGATTATATTACGTATTTAGGTGCCACAAACGATACGTTACAAGTTTTTGCATCACAAAATGTAAATAGTTTTTTATTCAGGTGTATTGTTTACGGTTCATCAGGAGATTCCGTAATAAGCGATTCTGCAATTTTAATGTTAGAAACACAACCTCCGACAATTCAATCGCATCCTTCCGATGTTTACATTGGAATGTTTGGAACAGCAGATATTATGTTTGGAGATGTGGCAACTGCAACAGATAATTGTGGAGTTATAGATTCAACTGTTACTCCCGGGCAGCTTGATTGTTCTTATGTTGGTGACACCGTTCAAGTAGTGGTAAGTGCTTCTGATATTTCGGGGAATGTTGCTTATGATACAACATATGTGGTTGTTCATGATACTACTCCTCCTACGGCAATACCTAATATGACAGGATTTGCGTATATAAATGATACAGGTACTGCATATGTTGAGCAATCTACGTTGCTTTTGTCTGCTACAGATAATTGTGGTGTGGCTGATACAATTATTTATCCAGAATATTTCACATGTTCTGATGTGGGAACTACACAAAATGTAAATGTGATTCTTGTTGATGAGTATGGAAATGCTGATACTACGACAGTTCCTGTTATGGTTATGGATACAATAGCTCCTACCATTCAATGTATGGGTGATACTGTTATAAATTTGCCACCTGGAGACACTGTATATACTGTTCCTGATTTTTCATTTGATCCTGTTGTAAGTGATAATTGTGGAATCAATCAAACCTTTAATTCTTTTACAATGTCTTCTACTTTAAATGGGGCACAATTCCCGGAAGGAACAACACAAGTAGTTTGGACAACAATGGATAATTCCGGAACATCTGCTTCTTGTTCTTATACCGTTACTGTAAATGCTGTTACTAGTATGCAATTGTTGGAAACAGGTATTAATATTTATCCAAATCCTGTTCATGGTATGTTGAATGTTGAAGATAATGGAAATAAAATTTTATCAGTTGATTTAATGGATATAAATGGTAGGGTACTTAAAGTTAAAAAAGTAAAAACAGAAGGATTATACGAATTTGACACATCTTTGCTTGCAAAAGGTGTTTATTTACTTAAAGTTAATACGATTAATGGTGCATTTGTTGAAAAAATTAGTGTAAAATAATTTGTTTTAAAGTTTTTGGTTTCTTTAAAAAGGGGCTGTCCAAAAAGGCAGCCCCTTTTTATTTTATTTCTTTGGATTTCCGCTAGCATTCCCATTGCCATCTCGCTGGTTTTTAGTATATTAGCGAC
>JALTDM010000276.1 GCA_027074135.1 Bacteroidales bacterium | reverse complement strand
GCAAACACTTTTTACAAGTTTTAATATTTTTTTTCATTTTTATTGAATAAAAAATGTCCCTCTGCAAATTCATATTTGCAAAGGGATTAAAATATTATGTTAATTTAATTTTTACTTCCTACCCGGATAAACTTTAAGAGCTTCCTTTAAAACTTCCACTGCGTTTTTCAAATCTTCCACTTTCAAAACATAAGCTATCCTTACTTCGTCTTTGCCAAGCCCGGGCGTAGCGTAAAATCCCGAAGCAGGTGCTACCATCACGGTTTGATTGTTGTAAGAAAATTCTTCTAGCAGCCATTGTGCAAACTTATCACTATCGTCAATAGGTAACTTTACTACAGCATAAAAGGCTCCTCCCGGCGTAGGACAATAAACTCCGTCAATTTTGTTAAGTTCTTCTACCAAAAAGTCCCTTCTTCTGATATATTCATCATAAACTTCATCAAAATATTCTTGCGGTGTATCAAGTGCAGCTTCTGCGGCAATCTGACCAAATGAAGGCGGGCTCAACCGAGCTTGTCCGAATTTAAGAGCTGTTTCCAAAATTTCTTTGTTGCGTGTTACAAGTGCACCTATTCTGAATCCGCAAGCACTATAACGCTTTGATACAGAATCAAGCAAAATAGCATTGTTTTTCAATCCTTCCAAATTCAAAACCGACAAGTGTTTTTTGCCGTCGTAAACAAACTCTCTGTAAACTTCATCACTGTATAAATACAAATCATACTTTTTAACAATCTCTGCAAGTTGATTTAGTTCCTTTTCGGAATACAAAGCCCCGGTAGGATTATTCGGATTGCAAATAACTATACCTTTTGTTTTGTCTGTAATTAATTCTTCAAATTTTTCTATTGGCGGTAGTGCAAAACCTTCTTCAATTTTAGTGGTAACAGGAACAATCTTTACTCCTGCTTGTACTGCAAAAGCGTTGTAATTTGTATAAAACGGTTCGGGAATTATCACTTCATCTCCCAGATTAAGAGTAGAAAAAAATGCAAACAAAATAGCTTCCGAACCACCTGTCGTTATCAAAATATTTGAAAAATTAATGTCAATTCCGACAGACTTGTAATATTCAGCCAGTCTTTTCCTGTAAGATTCATTTCCCGCAGAATGACTGTATTCTATTACACTTTCTTTTAAATTTCTCAAGGCATCGAGAGCAACTTCAGGTGTTTTTATATCAGGTTGCCCGATGTTGAGATGATAAACCTTTATTCCTTTTTTCTTTGCGGCTTCTGCATACGGCACCAATTTTCTAATCGGTGATGCAGGCATTTGTTTTCCTCTGTTTGATATTGTTGGCATTGTGCTTAATTTTTAAGTTTTTTTACTTCTGCTTTTTTTACATTATTAACTCTTTTATCAGTCTTTGCTTTACTGATTACTTCACCTTTTATTTTCAATTCTACCGGTGAATTTTTGGCATTTGAAAAAACATAAGCGGTTTTTGAAAATTTACCGGGTGAATCAGCTTTATATTCCAATTTAACAAAGCCTTTTTGTCCGCTCAACACAGGTTTCTTTGTCCATTCTGACACAGTGCATCCGCAAGTAGTTTGCACATTCATAATAAATATTGGTTCCGTGCCTTTGTTTGTAAACCAATATGTTTTAACAACTTTTTTATTGAGTTCAATTTTTCCTAAATCATATAAAGTTGTGTCAAATTTAATGGTAGGCTTATCTATATTTTGCGATTTAACAGATAAAAACGGTATCATAAATACAAGTACAAGTATTAAAT
>JALTDM010000275.1:4954-6118 GCA_027074135.1 Bacteroidales bacterium | reverse complement strand
TAAGAGTTGGTTTTGCCGCTTTGTTTGATTGTACCGCCTCTGTGTAATTGAATTTCTCTGGTTCCTGCATTTTTAGATGCTTTTACTTTGAAAAGATTTATAACTTTATCTCCCCAGTCATCTTCGTCGTGTCCTATAAGAATGGTGCCGGTTTTTGATGCTTTTTTGCCGACGACTACGGTGTAACAATCATAATCTTGTGCATATGAAAATGATACTATGATATAAAATGGAAAAAATAATAAGATACTTTTCATAAAATTTTTTTTGGCAAGTTATAAAAAATAATTTTTTTAAAGTGATTTTATTCAGGGTTTATACTTAATACCGGTAATTTGGCTTTGTTAACTATTTCTGAAGCTAATGTTCCTAAAAAGAACTTTTTTATGCCGGTTTCTTGTTGAGTCATTATCATTATAATATCGGCTGATATTTCATAGCAATAATTGAGGATTTTATGTGCAACTTTTACTGGAGAGTTATTTTCGTATTCTATTTTTGAGGTACATTCTATATCTTCGGCTTCGATTTTTCTACTAGTCTGTTCTAATTTAAAAATTAATGTGTCGTGAATAATATAATTATCTGTAGTTACTACTGAAATAAGATGAATGCTTGCTCCGAAGAATTTGGCAAATTTTATTGCGTATTTTACTTTTTGTGTAGTTTCTTTTGTTAGATCCAATGGTAAGACGATCTTTTGGTATTTTTGTGGCGGTAAAATGTTTTTTATTGACAGAACGGGAAACGAAGCTTCTTTTATAACTTTTAAGGTATTTGTTCCAATTATTTTTTTTCTTATATCTCCGGAGCCTGTTGTTCCCATTACCAATAATTCTATGTTCAGTTCTTTTGCTTTTTTTAGTATCGTGTCAACAATATTACCTTTTTCAATAAAATATTGTGTAGGTAATCCGGTAACTTTTTCTGTTTCTTCTTTTAATTCTTCAAATTTTCTTTTTACTCTTCCTATGAGTTCATTTAATTCATTGGTATTTACAAAGTTGAAAAGAGGGTTGCTGCTTTCAATTACATAAAGCATATTAATTGATGCTTGATATAAGGATGAAATAATATATGAATGCTTTAGGGCATTCAATGAAATTTCTGAAAAATCTACTGGAACTAGTATATTTGCCATTTTTTGTTATTTTATTTAACAAA
>JALTDM010000275.1:0-4944 GCA_027074135.1 Bacteroidales bacterium | reverse complement strand
AACAAAAATAAGACATTTTATTAAAATGAGACTAAACTTTTTGTTTATTTGAGACTAAATTTGGTTTTCTAATTTATATTTTTGTAAATAAAAACGGCTTATGAGAAAGATTATTTTATTATTTATTTTATTTGCAAATGTTGTATGGGGATATTCCCAAAATAATGCAGCATTTGTATCACAGAGTGTTCCTACTGCAGTAAATCCGGGACAAACATTTACCGTGAGTATTACGATGCGTAATACCGGAACAACAGTTTGGACTGCTACTGACAATTACAAATTAGGCTCGCAAAATCCGCAAGACAATAATACATGGGGAACCAATAGGATATATTTGGATAATAGTGTCACCGTAAACTCTGGAGATGAATATACTTTTACATTTGATTGTACGGCTCCCGGTACTGAAGGTGTGTATGATTTTCAATGGCAAATGGTACAAGACGGAGTATCGTGGTTTGGTGATATGACTACAGATGTTCAAATAAATGTTACAAATGATACTGTTAATGGGGCAATTTTTGTGTCTCAAAATGTACCAACAGCAGTAGCTCCCGGACAAACTTTTACGGTAAGCATCTCAATGCGTAATGGTGGTACTAAGAGCTGGACTGCATCAGATAATTATAAGTTAGGTTCGCAAAATCCTGAAGATAATTATACTTGGGGAGACAACAGAGCATATATGGATAATAATGTAACAGTTGCACCCGGAGAAGAATATACTTTTACATTTGATTGTACAGCACCAAATGGTGAAGGCGTGTATGATTTTCAATGGCGAATGGTTCAAGATGGTGTTGAATGGTTTGGCGATTATACACCGGATGTGCAAATAACTGTAGCAAATATAAATGATGCAGAATTTGTATCTTTTTCGGGAGTACCTGAAAGATTACACCCGGGTGAGTCATTTAATGTAAGTATTACTATGCGTAATACAGGTACAACAACTTGGACTTCTTCTGATTTATATAGATTAGGTACACAAAATCCTACTGACAATCAATTTTTTGGCGTGGGACGTTTAGAGTTGCCGCATGATGTTTCTCCAGGAGATACAGTTACATTCACATCAACTTTACAAGCACCTATAGATGAAGGATTATATATTTTCCATTGGCGAATGGTTCAAGATGGTGTACAGTGGTTTGGTGATTCTACTGCTTGGGCGTTTATTCCTGTGATGAATGATTTGCAAGACAGTCTGTTTACACCTTCTTACAACTTTCATGTCGATGATCATGTAATAGGTACTACATTTTTTCATTGGTATGGTCCGGGTGATTGGCAATATAGTGGTCCTTGGATTCCTGTAGAAGGTAGAAACCAATGGGACGGTAGTGTTGAATTTTGGAAAAGGATGGTTAAAGAAGCAATGATGGCAGATATTGATGTATTGTATGTTATTGTGATTCCAACTACGGAGCTTGAACGTGGAAACCTTTTTATGGCACTGTACCAGCTGAGGTCTGAAGGCTGGAATGTACCTAAAGTTTGTCCGTTTTTTGATCCTATAATCACATATGACTTGCTCGGTTATCATGGTGATGCAAGTACAGAAGCCGGTAAGGATGAGATAGTTTGGCATTATATACGGTTTTACAGACAATATTTTGCAGTAAATACAGACCCTTATGCAGATGATTATATTTACACAATAGATGGTCATCCCGTATTGAATGTTTGGCATGTTAATACTAAAATTGACCATTATGACCAAATGACAAGAAATGATATTACAAGTAGGTTGAGTGCAGAGTTTGGTGCAGAACATCCTATTTTCAATAATGATATAAGAATGATTACAAATGAAATTTCGCCGTCTTTTAGCTTTGCGGACGAAAAGGTTGCTCAATTTGAATTGCAAGAATATTATCACGAAACGGATTATAATGGAATTACTACTTGCTTGTTAAAACCTGGTTATTGGGATAAAAATGTTAGAGACCCGGGATATATATTGCCAAGGGATGGGGGTTCTCACTATCGAGACAGTTGGCAACAGGTTATAGATAGTACTGCTAATATAAACCGTGTTCAGATAGAAAGTTTTAATGAATATGATGAAGGTAGTGGTATCTTTGCAGCAAGAACTGATACTATCTACCGTATATCAACAAATACCGATACAGATGTTTGGTCTGATAGCAATGACCCCTATGAATATTTAAAAGATACATATAATGGGGCTAAACAGTTTAATGTTTATGGAGATTATGAATCAACGATTTTATGGAATAATGTTCCAGATACTATGTTACGAGGCGATACGGTTTGGGTTACGGTATTGATTAGAAATGATGGTGATATGATGTGGAGAGGGACCGATGACTTTAAGTTTGGTGAGGAAGAATTGGAAGACCCTGTTTTGTTTGGTCCTTCCAGATATCCTATAGATGATAATACAAATGAAATTTCTACTTATGGTGGAATTTTTAGAGGTCGAGTAATGGAATTTAATATTCCTGTTGTAGCACCAGATACAGTAGGTACATTTATGACACACTGGAGAATGTTAAGAGAAGGGGTATTATGGTTTGGAGATTCTATAGTTAAGCCTATAACGGTTGTTGATTATACAAATGCACCAAAACAACAGGTAACTCGTAATATAGGTATTTATCCTAATCCGTCAAATAACGGGAATTTTGTTTTAGAGGGAAGTATTCAGAAAGGAGATAAAATTATGGTAATGAATGTGACGGGAAAGATTTTGTTTGAAAAAACTGTGTCAAAATCTACAAATAAATTGTCTTTGGATTTAGGTTTAATTAAGGGGACCTATTTAGTTAAATTACTTGGGGGAAAATCTGTTGTTACAAAAAAACTGCTTGTAAATTAAGCAGTATGTGGTTATCATACTAATAAAAGAGGCGGCATTGTCCGCCTTTTTATTTTGCTTTGTCCAATGTGAAGCCAAAAGTAGAACCTACTCTGGGTGTACTTCTTACATTTATTTTTTGATTGTGTGCTTCAATAATGTGCTTAACAATGGAAAGTCCCAGCCCGGTGCCACCGTCTTTTCTCGACCTGTTTTTATCTACCCTGTAAAATCGATTAAAGATGTATGGTAAATGTTCTTTTGGGATACCTATACCGTTATCAGAGACTTCAACCAAGATTTTTTTGTCCAAATCATAACATCCGATAAGTACGACACCACCTTCTTTCCCATATCTTATTGCATTGGAGATGAGGTTGATAAGTACTTCTTTTATTTTCTCCTCATCAGCGTTTACAATAGCACTGAATGAACAGCTTTTTTTATATCCCAATTTTATGTTTTTCTTTTTGGCTCTGTATGACATTATTTCTATTACATCGTTAACAAGTTTTTTTATTTCAAAGTTTTCAAATTCCAGAGTTGTACTACCGCTTTCCAAGTGTGAAATTTTTTCCAAATCGGAAATTATGGCATCAAGTCTTTCCACATTTTTTAATGCTTTGCTTAAATAATCTTTAGAAATAGCTTCATCGTTCATGCCTCCTTCAAAAAGTGTTTCCAAATAACCTTGAATATTAAAAATCGGTGTACGAAGTTCGTGTGATACATTTGCTAAAAATTCACGGCGGAATTTCTCTTGTTCTTTTAGTTTGCTTATTTCTTCACTTTTGGCTTCTATCCAGTTTTTTACATCTTTTTCCGTATTGCTTAATATGTCTTTGGACAGGTCAAGTTTATCTTTTATAACAGTGTTTTTTGTGTTTTTAAAGTCGAAGATGGTTTTATAAATAACTTTTATTTTTCTGTAAATAAAATGACGGAGAATGATATAGAAAATTGTAAAAGAAATTACAAAAACTGTTGAAGACACAAGTAATGAACTTGTATAGTTATCGCTGTAAAATATAAAAAGAATGAAAGATAAAAGAGAAACTGCCGCAGCAGCAATAATTGTGAGTGATAGAGGTGTGGGATTTTTAAAATTTATCATTTACTCTTATCATTATTTACCATATCCGGTTTTTTCAAAAAATCGGATATGCTTTTTGTCAGATTGTCAAACACATAATATTGAACAATTACAAACAAACTGTCTTCAGGTATCCAGCCGTACATATTGTCAATATCATATTTGGGAAGTTTTAATACGGCTTCTTTTTTGGGGTTTTTAGGAGCATCTTTCAAGTATGTTTTTATGGTTCTTTTGTGATGATTTATATCTTCGACGGTAAAAATGTAAAGTGGAGTTGAATTTATCACAGAATCCCTTTTGTGTTTACTTATTTGAGTAAGTGCAATATCATAATTAACATTCTTAAATTTCCCAATAAAAAATTTCACTGCCATAGTATCAAAATTTTGTACTTCGGTGGTATCACTTAAACGAATTAATTTATACGTATTATTGTTATTTATTACCATAAAAGATTTTTTGGGGTCTTTAGGATGCTGCACGGTAATTGAGTGGATTTCAGGATAAGAATAATGGAAAATACGAGGTTCACGCCAAGTTTTTTCGTAAATGTCAAATCGTGGAGTAAGGTATCCGTTGAAACCTGGTATATAAACTACCATTGGTACACTTGAATTTTCCAATAGCATATATGTACCTACGTGGTCTTGTGTGGGTCCTCCAACATAATATATTTTTAATAATTTATTTCTGCTGTAAACTTCTACTTTTACGGATTTTGCAGAAAGTTGTTTTATTACATTATTATGTGCAGACCTTGGTACAGGATATTTTACTTCCATATTATGAAAAGTTTCGAGTAATAAGTTTATTGCATCTTTTCTTGCAGGAAGTTTGCCATTTACTATCCATTCTCCATTTTTTTGTTTTTCAAGTAAGAGTTTTTGATTTTCTTTGTTTACCATGAAAACCTTATTAATACTTGCGGTATCTTTAATTGCAAAATCGCGTAGTTCTTTTTTTAAAGTATTCGTTTTTTTATTTGATGCTAAATAAATTACAAGTCCACCTAGTATTATTA
>JALTDM010000274.1 GCA_027074135.1 Bacteroidales bacterium | reverse complement strand
GGTATAAATACACTTTTAATATCAAAAGGAATAAAACCTGAATTAATCAGTAATAAAAGTATAAGCTTATTAAAAAAACCAGATAATAATGATGCCTATATTTATTATAAACTAAAACCCGAACATTCAGAAAATGATATATCATTTTATATAACAAAAAACGATACTCTATTCATTTATACCGAGGGTTCCAATGAATTGACAAAAAGGGAAATTACAAAAAACATAGATGAGTTCCTAATTACAAATCATAAAAACAGTTTAAACATTATAAAAAAGAATCTTGACGAACTTACACAAAATACAATTATAAAAAAGGATGCCACGATAATTGGCATAAGAACATAAACATAAAGAGTACACACATAAAAAAATTGCAAAAAAATACATTTTGTTTTCAAAAAAAGTATTTTCTTTGCACCAAGTAAAAACTAAAAAACTTAAAGCTATGTCTGATATTGAATCAAGAGTAAAAGCAATTATCGTTGACAAATTAGGTGTTGAAGAAAACGAAGTTGTAAATGAAGCTAGTTTCACAAATGATCTCGGTGCAGATTCTCTGGACACCGTAGAATTAATTATGGAATTCGAAAAAGAATTTAACATTGCAATTCCTGATGATCAAGCTGAAAAAATTTCCACAGTTGGTGAAGCTATTGAGTACATCAAAGCAAATGTAAAGGAATAAATCAAATATTTCAAAAGTAATTTTATGAAGCTGAGACGAGTAGTAATAACAGGTATCGGCACAATTAATCCTCTTGGAAAAAATGTTCAAGAATTTGAAAAAGCTCTTTTTGACGGGATTAGTGGTGCCGACCTGATAACTCGTTTTGATACTGAAAAGTTCAAAACAAAATTTGCCTGTGAAGTAAAAAATTTTGACCCCAAAGATTATTTTGAGAGGAAAGAAATTAGAAAATTAGACAGGTATTCCCAATACGCATTAGTTGCTGCTGCTGAAGCAATAAAAAACAGTGGCATCTTAAATGCAAATTTCGATAAAGAAAGAGTAGGCGTCATTTGGGCTTCGGGGATTGGTGGACTGGAAACTTTTGACGAAGAATTGATGAAATATTTTACCGGAGACGGTACTCCAAGATTCAGTCCGTTTTTTATCCCTAAAATGATTGCAGATATTGCAGCAGGTCACATCTCCATGAAATATGGCTTTATGGGACCTAATTATGCAACTGTATCTGCTTGCGCATCTTCGTCTCACGCTATAATAGATGGTTATCACTTAATCCAGCTTGGTAAAGCCGATGTTGTTGTAACAGGTGGAGCTGAAGCTCCTATTACTCCATCGGGGGTTGGAGGATTCAACTCCATGCATGCTATTTCCACAAACAATAAAGAATATAAAACAGCATCGAGACCATTTTCTGCAGACAGAGACGGATTTGTAATGGGTGAAGGTGCCGCAGGCTTGGTTTTGGAAGATTATGAATATGCTAAAGCCAGAGGAGCTAAGGTTTATGGAGAAATTGTAGGGACAGGATTATCCGCTGATGCATATCATATTTCTGCACCTCATCCCGAAGGGTTAGGAGCTTACATGGTTATGAAACAATGCATCGAAGAAGCAGGTATCGCTAAAAACGAAGTTGATTACATAAATGTACATGGAACAGCAACTCCTGTAGGAGATATATCCGAAATAAAAGCAATACAAAAACTTTTCGGTGAAAATGCTTACACCATAAATATAAGCTCAACTAAATCAATGACAGGACACCTCTTAGGTGCCGCAGGCTCATTGGAAGCAATAGCAGCCATCTTAGCAATCCAAAATGATATGATTCCACCAACAATAAATCATAAGGTTCAAGATCCGGAAATAGACCCAAAACTTAACTTGACTTTGCACAAGGCACAAAAACGTAAAGTCAGATATGCAATAAGCAATACATTCGGCTTTGGAGGACACAATGCTTCAATTTTATTCAAGAAGTACGAAGAATAATTTATAGTGCTTTTTCGAAGGAGCAAAGAAGATAAAATTTTCAAACAACGTCTCAAAAAGACGTTATCGTTTTCTCCTCGTAACATTTTATTATACAAAATTGCTTTTTCCCATCGTACCAAGCCGTTTATAAACAATGGGAAAGAATATACCAATGAAACCCTTGAGTTTCTTGGTGATGCTGTATTAAATCTTATTGCAGCAAATTACCTTAAATCAAAATTCCCCTCAAAAACAGAAGGTGACCTCAGCATAATGAGAAGTAACCTTGTATCCCGCAAGCAACTAAACATAATAGCCAAACGGCTGCACATTGTAAAATTCCTCTCAAAAAGCAAATACACATATATTCACAACAACATACAAGGCAATACACTCGAAGCACTGTTTGGTGCTATTTTTCTGGACAGAGGGTACAATTATGCAGAAAAATTCTTTTTTTCACTAACTAACAATAACTTAATACCTGAAAACGAATACACCGAAAACAAAAATTACAAAAGTCTCCTGCTGGAAAAATCATCAAAAGAAAAGTTCAAACTAGAAATTATCTCCACAAAAAAACATATCAACGGAAATACATTTTTTAAATCATTTATATTTGTAAACAAAATGCTCTTTGCCGAAGGCCTTGCAAAACGGAAAAAGCTATCGGAACAAATTGCTTCGCAAAGAGCACTTAAAATCTTTGAAAACTATGACACTGATAAAATCAATATCCGGAATAAGAGGAACAATAGGCGGTAAAACAGGTGAAAACCTTACTCCCGTAGATGTAGTAAAATTCACCGCTGCATTTGCAAGCCTCATTAAACAAAATTTACAAAAAGAAAATTGTAAAATAGTAGTCGGTAGAGATGCCAGAATCTCTGGACCAATAGTAAAAAACCTGATAATAAGCACATTACAAGCATCAGGCTGCGATGTAATTGACATTGACCTTGCCACTACCCCAACCACCGAAATGGCTGTAATTAAGCACCAAGCCGATGGTGGAATAATCATCACTGCAAGTCATAATCCTAAACAATGGAATGCCCTCAAATTACTTAACAACAAAGGAGAGTTTATAGATGCAAAACAAGGAAAAGCGCTTTTGGAACTTGCGGAAAAAGAAGATTTTAACTTCGCGGAGGTTGACAAACTCGGCAAATACACAAAAGATGACCATGCTCTAAACTATCATATAGATAAAATTTTTGAACTTCCGTATGTAAACATTGAAAAAATAAAAAGTCTCAGAATAAAAATCCTTGCCGATGCAATAAATTCAGTCGGCTCAATAGCAATTACGGGACTACTTGACAGACTTGGATTGGAATACGAAATTCTTAACGGAGATTTAAGCGGAAATTTTGTTCACAATCCCGAACCATTGGAAAAAAACCTGACTGAAACAATAAACACAGCACGCAAAATAAATGCTGATGTAACATTTGTAGTGGACCCTGATGTAGACAGGCTGGCTATTATAGATGAAACAGGTAAACTGATTGGTGAAGAATATACATTGGTGGCAATAGCCGATTATATACTGCAAAAAAAGAAAGGTGACACTGTTTCTAATTTGTCGTCGTCGCTTGCTTTGGGTGATGTGTCCGAAAAGCACTACGTAAGCTGGCACCAATCTGCCGTAGGTGAAGTAAATGTGGTAAAAAAGATGAAAGAAGTTTCTGCCGTAATAGGTGGCGAAGGAAACGGCGGAGTAATTTTGCCTGAATTACACTACGGCCGAGATGCAATCGTTGGTATCGCTCTATTTCTATCGTTTATGGCAGAGAGCGGCAAAAAAGTTTCCGAAATCAGAGCAATGTATCCTGACTATTACATGAGCAAAAATAAAATCGAACTTAGCAACCCGGAATCAATCAGTAAAATATTAGACAAAATAGAAAAACATTTTGAAAACTACAAAATAAACAAAGAAGACGGTGTAAAAATCATGATGGACAAAGAATGGATACACCTCAGAAAATCAAACACCGAACCGATTATCAGGATTTATACCGAAAGCACATCACAAGCAAGAGCCGATGAACTTGCAAATCAAGTTATTGAAATTGCGGAGAAGATTTTGTCGTAAGCAGTAACTTGAGCTAAAAATACAACTTTATGTAACTTTGTTCGTTGTTATAGCAAATCCACCAAAATTAAATGTTTGAAGGAATAAAAAACATAATCTTTGACCTCGGAGGCGTAATTATAAACATTGATTACAATAAAACCATACAAGCCTTTGAAAAGTTAGGAATAAAAAATGCCGGAGAACTCTATTCGCAACAAAAACAAAATGACTTGTTCGACTTGCTGGAAACAGGTAAAATCTCACCGGAAGAATTTTATGACAACCTGCGAAAAATCACCGGCACTAATGCAACAAACCAAGAGCTTGAAAATGCTTGGAATGCGATGTTGCTAGATTTTCCCGAAAATATAACCGACACACTGAAAAAGGCAAAGGCAAAATACAAAACCTTCCTTTTGAGTAATACAAACGAAATTCATTACCGTGACTACACTTTGAGATTAAAAAAACAATTCGGCATAGATGACTTGGAAGATTTGTTTTACAAGCAATACCTATCCCACCTAATAGGACTACGCAAGCCAAACAAAGAAGCCTTTGAACTCATACTCAGAGAAAACAACCTCAACCCTGCCGAAACACTTTTTATCGACGATTCCATTCAACATATAAAAGGTGCAACCGGAGCAGGTCTCAAAACACACTGGCTAAAAGACAACAACCTGACTAAATTCCTAACAACCAACCACTTGATATAATGGGACAAATTCAAAAACAATCCATAAAAGGAACGGTTTACACATACATAGGCATAACCATCGGCTTTTTGACCTCAGGATTGCTTTTCCCTCGCTTTTTCACCACAGATCAAATTGGCCTGGTAAATGTAATTGTATCTTACGCCATTATTAGTGCCCAATTTGCCACACTCGGCTTCAATGGTGTAACAAACAGACTTTTCCCGTTTTTCAGAAATGTGCAAAAAAAGCATTACGGTTTTTTGAATATTGGCACCATAATAACTGCAATAGGTGTTCTTTTGGCAATTGTTACTCTTATTATACTCAATAACACAGGTAATTTATCAACCTCAAAAAGTGAAGTGTTGTCAGAATATTTTCCTGCCGTTTTTTTCCTTATTGCTGTCATCGCATTCTTCAACCTTTTTGACAACTACACCAGGGTAATGTACAATGCCGTGGTAGGCACAATGCTGAAAGAATTTGTCCAAAGGTTTTTTATTCTTATTGCAATTATCCTGTTTATTTTTTCAGTGGTTAATTTTAAAGGCTTTTTTTACCTTTATCTTATTGCTTTTTCTGTTCCTCTTTTGGGAATTATGTTTTATCTGCAAAAAAAAGGCTTGTTTCTTTTTGGAAAAATATCCATACCCGAAGGAATTACAGTTAAAGAAATGATTAGTGTTGCATCTTTTTCCATTTTTTCCGGACTTGCAGGAGTTCTCACCGTAAACATAGACCGCATAATGGTGCAGAATTATGTCGGATTAAGCAACGCTGGAATTTACACTATTATGTTCTTTTTTGGATCAATGGTTGCAATATCAGCAAGATCATTAATCAAAATATCCTCAACATATTTAGCAGACGCATGGAAAGACAATGATATAAAAACAATCAAGGATATTTACCGAAAAAGCGTTATAAATCAAACAATCATAGGGCTTTTTATCTTACTTATAATTTGGGCAAACATAGACAATGTTTTTCCTATTATTGGAGACAAATACCTTCCCGGCAAGTATGTAGTTCTGCTAATCGGCATAGCCTACCTTACTGATATGATTATAGGAACAGCGGCAGCAATTATAGCTACATCAAAAGAATACAAAAAAATTACATATATCATTATTATCCAAGGTATTCTGGTAATAATAACAAATATCATTTTTATAAAAATGTACGGGCTTATAGGTGCTGCAATAGGCTCGCTTATTTCTAAATCAATTTCCAACATTTTGAAAGTTGCAACCGTAAAATGGAAATTCGGCCTCTTACCTTATGATTTCAAAATAATTATAGTTATCATAGCAGGTATTATATCATACATATCCGTTTATTTTATTGATATTCAAAATGTTTGGATTAACATACTTGTAAAATCTGTTCCACTTACAATAATCT
>JALTDM010000273.1 GCA_027074135.1 Bacteroidales bacterium | reverse complement strand
TATGCCACCAAACGGTTGCTTTTTTTGTGTACTTTTGCAATAATTTTTGACTAACCTTAAAATAATGAAGTTAAAATATTTTCTAGGTTTATTTTTCATCGTTATTGCTTTAATTGTAATCTTTAGTACATTTTACATGTACAAACAATTTTTCAAACCTGTTTCACAAGTAAATTATCCAGTAACTATCTACATTCCCACAGGATCTGACATAAACACCGTTGTTGACACGTTGCAAGCAAAAAAATTGGTTAAAAACAAAAAACTTTTCCTGCTGCTTGCCGAAAAGAAAAATTACACTAACAAAATTAAACCCGGGAAATATGTAATTTCAAAACCTATCAATATAAATAACCTTATCAACCTTCTGCGTTCCGGCAGGCAAACACCCGTAAATGTAACATTCAATGCAAGAATCCGAGACTACCGTACCCTTGCAAAAAGACTGGCAAAAAATATTGAGCCGACAGAAGATGAAGTTTATAAATATCTAACCGATAACAATTTCATTAAATCATTAGGCTTCAACAGACAAACATTTTTTGCAATGTTCATTCCCAACACCTACCAAGTTTATTGGAATATTTCTGCAAAAGATTTGATTTTAAGAATAAAAAAAGAATACAATAAATTTTGGTCGTCAAATAACCGTAAAGCCAAAGCCCGCAAAATAGGATTATCCCAAGTACAGGTAAGCACACTTGCGTCTATCGTTTGCAAAGAAACCACCAAAGACGATGAAAAACCTGTAATTGCAGGTGTTTATATGAACCGCCTCCATAAGGGCATTCCTCTGCAAGCTGATCCCACGGTAATTTTTGCCAATAAAGCCTGGAATGCCAAAAGGGTAACTAAAAAAATGCTGGAAACAGATTCTCCGTACAACACTTACAAATATAAAGGATTACCACCCGGTCCCATATGCATACCCGATATTGCAAGCATAGATGCAGTATTGAATTACCAAAAGCATAATTATTTGTACTTTTGTGCAAAAGAAGATTTTTCGGGGTATCATAATTTTGCAAAAACTTTGAGCGAACATTTACAGAACGCAAAACGATATCAAAGAAAACTTAATCAGTTAAAAATATATAAATAAAACAGTTATGAAAAACGCTTTTCACTCTTACGACATCAGAGGAATATACGGCAAAGACTTTAATAAAGAAGATGCTTACAAAATAGGTTTCTTTTTGCCAGAATTGTTAAACACAAATAAAATCCTAGTAGGACGCGATGTCAGAAGTTCATCTGAAGAAATTTTTGAAGCCTTATCATCCGGCATAACAGATGCGAGTGCGGATGTGTACGAAATCGGCTTGTCAACCACTCCGATGGTCTATTGGCTAACCGCCAAATACGGTTTTGATGCATCTGTGCAAATAACTGCTTCGCACAACCCCAAAGAATACAACGGAATGAAAATTTCCCGTACCAACGCTTTGCCTGTCGGCTTTAATACAGGTCTTAATAAATTGCTGGAAATGGCTACAACACGCGACATTAAACCTGCTCAAACCAAAGGTAAGGTTATCAAGTTTGATAAGCGTGACGAATATGTGGAATTCCTCAAAGGATATTTGCCCGACTTGTCAAATATGACAATTTCCATTGATGGTTCAAACGGCATGGCATATTTGATTTTGCAAGACCTGCTTGCAGATTACAATAATCAAATCAATTATATTTTTGAGACTCCCGACGGTACTTTCCCCAATCACGACCCGAATCCGCTTAAAATAGAAAATGTCAAGTGGCTATCGGAACTTGTAACCAAAACCAAATCCGATATTGGGATTATTTTTGATGGCGATGCAGACAGGGTTATGTTTACAGATGAAAAAGGCAACTTTATTTCTCCTGACCTGATGATTGCCGTAATGGGACATTATTTTATGAAAAACAATGGTAATGAAACCGTTAAAGTACTGCAAGACATAAGAACTTCCAAGTCTGTTGGTGAATATCTGACCAAACATTGGCCTAATATAGAAATGCACATTTGGAAAGTAGGAAGGGCACACGCAGCACTCAAACTTCGCGAAATAGACGGACTTTGGGGCGGTGAACTTGCAGGGCACTATTATTTCAAAGACTTTTATTACTCCGATTCGGGTATTCTGGCTTCACTTATTATCCTGCAAATAGTTAAAGAACTTAAGCAACAAGGCATGACCATTGGCGAACTGATAAATGAAATATCTAAATACCACAATTCAGGTGAAATAAACTTCAAAATTGAGCACAAAAAAGAAGCTATGGAAGCAGTAGTAAATCATTTTACTGCACAAGAAAAACCGCAAAAAGTTTACGACTTTGACGGTTACAGGCTGGAATATCCTGATTGGTGGTTCAACATCAGACCTTCAAATACAGAACCATATTTGCGCCTGTTGGTAGAAGCTAAAACCGAGGAGTTGCTCAAAGAAAAAACAGAAGAAATAAAAAGCATTATTGCACATTATGATTAGAGTTGGTGTTATTTCCGACACACATGGCATTTTACCGGATGAAGTGGAAAAATTTCTCAATGGTTGCGATCAAATTTGGCACGCAGGAGACATCGGTGATTACGAAATAATAAAGAAACTCGGACAAATTGCAGGTGAAGTCCATGCTGTTTACGGAAACATAGACGGGCAAGATATAAGAATTCGTTTGCCTGAGGTAGAAATCTTTAATGCCGGAGACTTAACGGTGCTGCTAATGCATATAGGCGGCACACCGTCAAGATATAGCCCGCAAGCAAGTAAACTGATAAAAAAATACAATCCGGATATTTTTGTTTGCGGGCATTCCCACATTTTGAAAGTGAAGTACGACAATAAAAACAACCTCCTTTACATTAACCCCGGTGCAGCAGGCCGAAACGGTTTTCACAAAAGTATTACCGCAATCAGGTTTGAAATTCACGGTAGAGACTTGAAGAATATGGAAGTATTGGATTTGCTTAGATAATATAAATATGACTAATTATATTTAGGTAATTTAAGTTACAAGTTTTAAAATCATAATTTTTAGGTATTAACAGTTTTTTTAACATTCATATCTTTGTGGGAGAAATTAAATTTTTATAAAATGAAACTAAAAAAAATTACAATAACTGATGATTGTATCGGCTGTATGGCTTGTGTTGGAATTAGTAATGATATTTTCCAAATGAACGGCAACAATAAAGCTGTTGTTGTAAAGCAACCCGAAAACAAAGAAGAAGAAGATTTGGCACAAGAAGCAGCAGATGCATGTCCCGTTGAAGCCATTGTTGAAGTAAAAGAAAACAATAACAAAGAAGCAACCCCTGTCATAGGTAAAAGTAATATAAAAGAAATATTAGATAAATATCCTGAACTAAAAGATGTTTTATTAAAGTTATCTCCAAAATTTAAGAGAATACAAAATCCTGTAATGTATAATACTCTAGCACGTTTTGCTACATTTAACGATGCTGCGAAAGTAACCGGAGTATCAATCTGCGAAATTTTGCATACTATAAATAACTATCTTGGTGTTGAAGAAAAACTTGTAAATTCGATGCCAGAATGTATCAAAGAAAAAGATATGAATATTGAAGAAAAATACGGTGAAGAGATCACATGGGCTGAATCAAAGGAAATTTACATTCTTAATGAAGATACCTATGATACATTGGTGGGGAAAATTTCGAAATTAGGTTCTCAACAAAATATTATAATTATATCAGCCGACCTTCCGGATGTAATTATAAAAGTGGTAGAAGGACTTGGTTATAAATATAATTTAACAAAATCACACGAATACAGGCTTTCAATTTTTAATCCCGCACAGCCTCATATAGAAGATTGGACCGAAAAGCGTGATTATTTTGATATCCTGGATGTGAGAATGATGGATACTGATCCTTTTGATATTATTATGCAAAAGGCTTATGACCTAGATGAAGGTGACGGTTTTGTTTTAATTCAGCGGTTTCAACCATACCCAATAATAAATATGCTTTTGGAAATGGGGTTTGAAGCGCAAATGGAGCAAGTAGAATCGGATGAAGTTTGGGTGTATTTTTACAAAACACCTACTGCTGCTGCCGAAGGTGAAGAAAATAAATTTGGTGGGGAAAAGCCAGAAGTTGTCATTCAATCTGCAACTCCGGTGGCTTATCCTGTAATAATGAGGTTGCTGCAGTCCGATGAGTTACGAAAAAATGTCCGAATAAAACAGCTTAAAGTGTGGGAAGAAACAGAAAAGCATTTAAGTTGGGTTGTAAACAAAAAAGCTGATATTAGTTTTTCTGCAGTAATTACGAGTCTAAAGCTCGTGAATAATGATGTGGTATTCCCGGCAGTATTCGTTTGGGATAATTTTGTGTTGCTTACTCGTGGTTACAAAGCAGAAGGATTTAAAGATTTGTTAGGGCACGAAATTCATACTCCGCTATTTGCAGATGCCCCACCTGCTAAAATTACCCAATATTTAATAAAAGCAAGCGGATTGAATCCCGAAGACTTTACTTTCAAATATGGTGAACCTTTCGGGCGTCCGGAAGAAATATACCAAGGTTTTGTTACAAGCAGATATGATACCGTAATATTGCGTGAACCTGAAGCAAGTTATGCTATTAAAATATTGGAAGATCAAGGAATTGAGTATTCTGAAATTTCATTTAATGAAGTTTGGAATAAATATAATCCAGGTTTTGGTAGTTTCCCGAATGCAGGAATTATGTTTAAAGGTGAATTTGTAAGAAAAAATCCTGAAGCAGCAAAACTTGTATTGGCAGAACTCGAAAAAGCTATAATTTGGGTAAATGAAAATAGAGAGGAGTCAGCTATGTTATCGTTCGACATGATGAGACAACCAGTGGATAGGGTAGAACGATTCTTAGAACGGGTAAATTTTCATTATGTTAGTGGTGAACCGCTTATAAAGAAATTAAAATCATATTTTGAAGTGTTGTTAGAAGAAGATATAGTACAAGTAAAAGATATTGATGGTTTTTTGGATATGTTTAAACTTTAGAACTTATTTCCTCTCTTTGCTTTATGATGTAGAGAGGGGAAATAATCCTACTTTCTGTAGATGTATGTAAAACAATTGGCAATATCAATACTCTAAGGACTTACTTCTCAGCAAAAATATATACCTGATAGTGCTTATTATGAAGACAACGAAGGTAGTATATATTTCGAAAAACTTCTGAGTAATTCCAGCTATTATCCGGCATACTGTGAAAACGAAATAATAAACAGTCAAATCAATCAAATAATTAATCACATTCCACAAAATATTACTGTAATAGATATTGGTGCAGGTGAAGGTAGTAAAGCAAAACCAATTCTTACTGCATTGGATAAAGCCAATAAACTTACGACATATATACCTATAGACATTAGTATTCGGTATTTAGATAATATTTTACAGAATTTCAAAAAGTTATTTCCTAACATTGAGATTTTACCTAAACAATCGGATTATTATGAAGCATTGAAGAATATTTCTTTAAAGGGTAATTTATTTTTATTGTTTCTCGGTAATAGTTTTGGTAATTTAGATAAAAAGGAGCAACAAGAATTTTTGAATTTCATTTATTTATACACCAACCCCTGAGATCTTTTGCTTAAGGGTCTTGACTTAAAAAAAGATGAGGAATTTTTGCATCATGCATATCGCAATACCTGTCGAGAATGGTATTTTTACTTATTCGATAAAATAAATCGTGACCTTAAGGCTGATTTTGATAAAAACTTGTTTGATTACTATACGGAATATTTGCCTAAAACAGGAGAATACAGGTGGTTTTTTATTTCAAAAGCCACTCATATTGTTAATCTATTTGAACCAAGTGTTAAAATAAAATTCAAAAAAGGTGAAAAAATATTTATCGGCAGGTCGTTCAAATTTGATGAAAAAGAGGTAGTGAAAATGGCAAATAGTGCAGGTCTAATATTGTAGATATCTTTTATGATTCAAAAAAATATTTTGCAGACATTCCTGTCCTAAATAAATTTCAGGGGAAAAATGCCTTAATTAAGGTATGAAAATTTAAAAAATCAAAAAGAACCCCCTGGTTGTATTTCCCCGGTGGCTTTTTTTCTTTTATAAAAAGTTCATCTAACCATTTTTCAGTTTTTTACTCAAAATTATTGGTCAATAGTTCTACTA
>JALTDM010000272.1 GCA_027074135.1 Bacteroidales bacterium | reverse complement strand
GAATTTTCCAGTGCAATAATCTGCATTACGGAATTATTCAAAAAGTACTTCGGAAAAATACTGTGTTCGCACAACAAAAACTTAGCTTGTGAATTTTTTCCAGCAACAATCAAACTATGCGGCGAAACAAAAACTTCTTCCAAAGCGGAAACAAGGTTGATGAGTTGAATAGGAGTTTCTGCTACAACATTATCCGGCACATACACAAAGAATCCGTCTTGTGCAAACATATTATTGAGTGCAACTAAAGGCGAAGCTGTATTTAGGTGCTTATTCAGATATGAGTCAATAATTTCTTTGTAACCATTTGCATAAGCATACAGCAAGCTGCCGTAAACCACACCTTCTTTTGTTTTCTTTAATTTTTCTCCGTCATAATCGTGAAACCATCCGTTGATAAGCATTGCGGTTTCGGCATTAAGCTCGGGAACATTACATACAAACAAATCTTTGGGATAAACGGTAGCTTTTTCGGGAGCTGTGTAAAATACAAAATCCGACTTCAAATGTTTTTTCAAGTCTGAATATTTGTAATCCTCCATTTTTTTGTGAGGCAGTTGTAATTTCCCGTACTCAAAAGCACTTGCCGCCTCATTCGCAACTTCATCGTACAAATGATGCGTTGTTTGTTGCAATTCGTTCTTTATGTCGTTGAAAAAGGGCAAAAAGCCTTTTTCGAATTTTTCTATTTTCTTTTTCATAACTTTTCAACGGTTAAAATTGTTCTTTAATCCAACCGTACCCTTTTTCTTCAAGTTCAAGAGCCAATTCTTTACCTGCTGTTTTAACAATTTTGCCTTTGTACAAAATATGAACAATGTCAGGAACAATATAATCAAGCAACCTTTGATAGTGAGTAATTACGATGAATGACCTTTCGGGAGACCTCAACTTGTTTACACCGTTTGCAACAACTCTTAAAGCGTCTATATCAAGTCCGGAATCTGTTTCGTCAAGTATAGATAATTTTGGCTTAAGAACAGCCATCTGGAAAATCTCATTTTTCTTTTTTTCTCCTCCTGAAAAGCCTTCGTTTACTGCCCTGTTGGTAAGATTTGTATCCATCTCCACAAGTTTCTGCTTTTCGCGGATAAAGCGTAAAAATTCAGCTGCACTCATTTCTTCTTTGCCTTCATATTTTCTTTTGGCATTTACGGCTGCCTTCAAAAAGTTCATCATAGTTACACCCGGAATTTCCACAGGATACTGGAAACTCAAAAATATTCCCATCAGAGCTCTTTCTTCGGCAGGAAGTTCCAATATATTTTTGCCGTAAAACAATATTTCGCCTTTAGTTACTTCGTAACCCGGCTTTCCAGTGATAACTGCAGCCAATGTGCTTTTCCCCGAACCGTTTGGTCCCATTATAGCGTGTACTTCTCCTTCGTTTACGGTCAAATCTATACCTTTCAATATTTCTTTACCGTTTATTTCGGCGTGTAAATTTTTTATTTCTAACATTTTATTACTCATCGGTTTATATTTTTAATTTTTTTGAAGTATTCAGATTATGAAACATATAAGAACCTGAAACAAGTTCAGGTTGACCTTGTTATCAAAAATATTATTTTGAATATAAAAACAACACTAACAACTATCTAAACACATTACCCTCATTAGCAAATTAACAAAATTACCCTACACTTCCTTCCAGAGTAATCTGCAATAATTTTTGAGCTTCTACGGCAAACTCCATCGGCAATTGCTTAATTACCTCTTTGGCATAGCCGTTTACAATAAGCCCCACAGCATCTTCGGTTGAAATGCCTCGCTGATTGCAATAGAAAATTTGCTCTTCGCTGACTTTCGAAGTAGTTGCTTCGTGTTCAACTACCCCCGTTTTATTTTCAACTTCCATATAAGGAAATGTATGTGCTCCGCACTTGTCACCCATAAGTAACGAATCGCACTGGCTGTAATTTCTGGCATTTTCGGCACCTTTCATTACTTTTACCAACCCTCGATAGCTGTTTTCGCTATAGCCGGCGCTAATACCTTTTGAAACTATACGGCTTTTTGTGTTTTTGCCGATGTGAATCATTTTTGTTCCTGTATCAGCTTGTTGGTGGTTATTTGTTACAGCTACGGAATAAAATTCACTTATGCTGTTGTCACCTTTGAGAATGGTGCTAGGATATTTCCATGTTATTGCCGAACCTGTTTCGACCTGTGCCCAAGTGAGTTTAGAATTTTCACCTTCGCAAATTCCTCGCTTGGTTACGAAATTAAATATACCACCCTTGCCGTCTTTATCGCCCGGATACCAGTTTTGTACCGTGCTGTATTTCACTTCTGCATCTTTATGCACAATTATTTCTACCACAGCGGCATGAAGTTGGGTTTCATCCCTTTGTGGTGCAGTACAGCCTTCAAGATAGCTCACAAAACTGCCTTCGTCCGCAATAATCAATGTGCGTTCAAACTGTCCCGTATTTGCAGCATTTATGCGGAAATAGCTGGACAATTCCATCGGACATCTTACACCCTTGGGGATATAAACAAATGAGCCGTCACTAAATACGGCAGAATTTAGTGCTGCAAAATAATTATCACCAACGGGCACAACCGAAGCAAGGTATTTTTTTACCAAATCGGGGTGATCTTGAATTGCTTCGCTGATAGAACAAAAGATTATGCCCAGATTTGACAAAGTTTCCTTAAAAGTTGTCTTTACAGACGAACTGTCAACGATGGCATCTACCGCCACACCTGCCAAAACCAATTGTTCTTCCAAAGGAATACCGAGTTTGTTGAATGTTTCCAGAATTTCCGGGTCAACTTCGTCCAGACTGTTGTATTTCGGCTTTTTTGGTGCGGCAAAATAACTTATTGCCTGATAATTAATTTCCGGAATACGCAAATGTGCCCAATCGGGCATTCCCATTGATTTCCACTTGCGGTATGCTTTGAGTCTGAAATCAAGCATCCACTCCGGCTCGTTTTTCTTTTCCGATATTTTTCTAATAATATCTTCATTCAGACCGGGAGGAAAAATTTCCTCATTTATATCACTTACAAAACCAAATTCATATTCACTTCCGGTAACTTTTTTCAGTATGTCATCATCTTTTTTTGCCATTTCTAATAAATTTTATTCGCCGAATATTTCTTTCAGCTTTTGTCCGAGACGCGGACCACGCAAATTTGTTGCTATAATTTTCCCGTTTTTATCAATAAGGAAATTAGAAGGTATTGACCTAACCCCATATAATTTTGCCGGTGCGCTGTTCCAATATTTCAAATCGCTAACATGATACCATTTACCCAAATGATCGTCTTTTATTGCTTTTATCCACAAATCTTTATTTTTATCGAGAGAAACTTGAAAAATTTCAAAACCTTTATCATGATATTTTTTATACATAGCTACAAGGTTGGGACTTTCTCTTCTACAAGGAGGACACCAACTTGCCCAAAAATCTAACAAAACATATTTACCTCTGAGATCTGAAAGTTTGTAAATCTTCCCATCTGGACCTGGATAAGCAACATCCGGTGCTTCTTTCCCAATCCATCCTCCTTGTTGCATCATTTTTGCTTTTTTGATCTGTTCCTTTGTTTGTACTACCAAAGAATGGAGTTGACTGGCATGAGTTGAATTAGGATATTTTTCATAAAGCGCTTTATCTACCATCTCAAAAATATTAAGGTCTTTTTGTGGATTAAAAATATAGTTTCTCGGTCCTAACTGTTGATATAATGCAAGCATAGCAGCAAATGTCCCTTTATTTTGAGAAATAAAGTTTACAAGATAAGATTTTTCGTTATTATAAATTTTGTAGTAAACTTTGTCAAGAGCTTTTTTAACAGAATCAAGCTTTGAAGGATTGTTTTTCATAAAGTTTTGATAAATTCTACCAATGGAATCTACTTTTTGATAGCTATTTGCATTATGAACAATCATTGGTTTGGCAATTTCCGACTGTTTACTACCTTTTACATCATAAGTAAACACCAAATTTTTAGCATCTCCGGTAATTTCAATATTTTTATCTGTAGAGTCAACTATCAGATACACAAATTGATTAGAATTATCAACCTGCAAAATATAAAACATTGGTTCTTTATAACTAATATGTAGTTCAAATTTTCCGTTTTTAGAGAAGGCAGAATCCAAAGCAACTAGTTTATTACCTTCAATTTCTTTCACATAAACGGTTTCATTTTTAAGGTTTTTGAACTTACCGTTTATGGTAACCACACCTCCTTTCCCATTACTTTCAGCGTTATTACTACTGCTACAGCTGAACATTACTACGCTTAAAATACCTAATAATAATACAAGTTTTTTCATAATTTATTTGTTTAAAAGTTTATTCAAAATTTTATTTGCTTCTCTCGGATTTGCCTTACCTCGAGTAGCTTTCATAATTTCTCCCATAAACAATCCGATAAGACCTTTTTTACCTTTTTTATATTCTTCTACTTTTGCAGGAAACTTAGCTAGTACTCCTTCAATGATTTGCTTCATTTCATTCGTATCGTTTTCCACCATAAGGTTTTGTTCTTCTGCAATTTGAGATGGTGTTTTTCCTGGTTTTTTTATAAGTTCGGGGAAAATAATTTTTGAAGCAATGTTGTGAGTAATCTCTCCTTTGTCAATCATAGCAATCATTTCGGCAATTTGTTCCGGTTTTACGGGAAAGTCTTGTATTTCCACCGCATTTTGATTAAGGTAAGATTTTATATTTACCATTACCCAATTTGCTGCTGCTTTGTAGTTTCTTGTCAAAGATAATAATTCTTCAAAGTATAAAGCAATGTGTTTATTTTCGGTAATAACTCTACTGTCGTAATCGCTCAAACCGTATTGTTCAATGTATTTTTTTCGCAATTCGTTCGGTAGTGGAGGCAATTCTTTCCTGACATCTTCTATATACCCTTGTTCCAACATAACAGGCATCAAATCAGGTTCGGGGAAATAACGGTAATCTTCTGCCTCTTCTTTTGTTCTCATCACAAATGTTACACCTTTTACAGGATCGTAACCTCTAGTTTCTTGTACAACTTTGCCACCGTTTTCAATAAGTTTTATCTGACGCTTTATTTCATAATTTATGGCTTGCTCAACATGAGAAAATGAATTAAGGTTTTTAACCTCCGTTCTTGTACCAAAATAATTTGCACCTTTTGGTCTAACAGAAATATTTGCATCACATCTGAGACTACCTTCTTCCATATTTCCGTCGGAAATTTCAAGATAACGCACCAATTTACGTAATTCGGCTAAGTAAAGATGTGCTTCTTTACCACTTCTGAAATCAGGTTCGGAAACGATTTCCAAAAGCGGAGTGCCCGCACGATTTAAGTCAATAAGTGTATTAAAAGGATCTTGATCGTGAATACTTTTACCCGAATCCTCTTCCATGTGTATGCGGGTAAGATTTATATTCTTTTCTTGTCCGTCGATTTCAATAGGAATATATCCTCCGGCACAAATAGGTGTAGTTTGTTGGGTTATTTGATAGCCTTTCGGTAAGTCTGCATAAAAATAATTTTTACGGGCAAATTCGTTGTAAAGATTTATATTCGCTTTACAGGCAAGTCCAAGCCTTACGGCAAATTCAAACATTTTTTCGTTCACCACAGGTAAAGTACCAGGATGCCCGAGTGATACCGGACTTACATTAGTGTTGGGAATATCGCCGAATTCGTTTTTGTCACTTGAAAATGCCTTGCTTTTTGTCAACAGTTGAATATGAACTTCAAGGCCAATTATTGCCTCATATATGGAATAAATATCTTCAGCCATTTCTCTACGAAAATTAGATTACAAATTTATATCCTTTTTTTGGATATTTTACCAAGCAAAATAAAATACCTAAAAATAGTTAAAAGTCTATAGAAATGACATAAATACAAATCATTCCCGTCCTAAACGATAAAAAAATAAAAAAGAGGACGGCATTAAAAAAATTCCCCAATAACTTTGGAATATAAACAAAACAAACACCGTTCTCTGATGACAAATATAACATTATTTGCACAAATAGTATAATACCTTAATCATATTATTTTCAACAACTTGTAAAAGAGCACAATAGCGTTAAACATCAAAAAAATATCCTAAAAAATTAAGAAAAAATTGCAATATGGGATGATAAAAAACAATCATATAGTACAACTATTGAACACTAATTTTGAGTAAAAA
>JALTDM010000271.1 GCA_027074135.1 Bacteroidales bacterium | reverse complement strand
ATATATTTGTTTATTCACGGATCGAATGATATAAAACTTTTTGAACCCCCAATAGTATTAAGAAAGAAAAACCCTTTGTATTTTAAAAATTTTTTCAAAAATTTAATAAATTTGAAACTTAAAATTCTATGAATTTAACTACATATAATATTTTAAAAATGAGAGTAAACAATAAACACTACTTAACTGTTTGGATGGAAGGAAAAACAGTTTACCTGATAGAACAAAATTTATTACCTTTTAAATTTCAAATTTATAAATCAAAAAATTACAAAGACAGCTGTGTTGCAATAAAAACGATGATTGTAAGAGGTGCAGGAGCAATAGGAGCAACAGCAGGATTTGCCATGGCACAGGCATTAATTGAAGCACCTGAAAAAAATTATCTTAAATTTGTTGAAAAAGCAAAAAGAGAGATTGAAGCAACACGACCTACAGCCAGGAATTTATTTTATGCAACAAACAGAGTCTTTAATGCAGCTAAGATCTCGAAACAAGAAGGTATAAAAATTGCTCAAGATATTGCGGAAGAAAATATTAAAGATGCAAAAAAGATTGGCATGTTTGGAAATAAGTTAATTAAAGATGGCTATAACATTGAAACACATTGTAATGCAGGCTGGCTTGGTTTTGTAGATTATGGGAGTGCCTTATCTCCTATTTATGTTGCAAATAATGAAGGTAAAAAGATTTTTGTTTATGTTGACGAGACTCGCCCAAGAAGTCAAGGTGCACGACTTACTGCATGGGAACTAAAAAACGAAAATATTCCTCACGCCATTCTTCCTGACAATGCCGGTGCTTATTTAATGTCAAACGGCAAAATTGATATGATGATTGTTGGAGCTGACAGAATCGCATCAAATGGTGATGTGGCAAATAAAATAGGAACTTTTGAAAAAGCTATTATAGCGCAAAAGTTTAATGTTCCTTTTTATGTTGCAGCTCCTTGTTCAACTTTCGACTTAGATTGCAAAACCGGAAACGACATTATTATTGAACAAAGAAGTGAAGATGAAGTTTTATATCAAACAGGATTGACTAAAAATGGCAATATTGAAAAAATTCTTGTTTGTTCACCCGGCTCAAAGGCAATAAATCCTGCATTTGATGTTACTCCGGCAGATTATATTACCGGAATTATTACGGAAAAAGGTATTATTAAACCAAATATTGATGAAATTGAAAAAATTTTTAAATAATGTCGTATAAAACAAATAAAGATGAAGTCGCTTATTTTATTAGGCGACTTTATGCTCAAAAGCTAACAACTTGTTTGGGTGGAAACATTAGTATTAAAGTTGATAAAAACACAATACTAATTACCCCATCCCAATTAGACAAAGCGGTATTAAAGGCAAAGCAGATAGGAATTGTTACCATTGATGGTGTAAACTTAACACCTAAATTTAAATTAAGCATGGAAACAGGAATGCATGTCTCAATTTACAAAAAGCGACAAGATGTAAAAGCGATTATTCATGCACACCCAACTTTTGCAACAAGCTTTGCAGCAATGCAAAAAGAAATCAACAATAAACTTACCGGAGAAACAAGGGCAATAATAGGAAATATTATTAAAGCACCTTATGCCTTAATGGGCTCTGAAGAATTGGCAAAAAAAGTTGCCAATAAAAGTGTTGATTCGAATGTAATATTAATGGAAAATCATGGAGTTATTGCTCTTGGAGAAAATCTTTTGCAAGCATTTAACAGAATTGAGGTTTTAGAATCTGCTGCAAAAATGACTATAATAACAGAAT
>JALTDM010000270.1 GCA_027074135.1 Bacteroidales bacterium | reverse complement strand
TCTTTCTCGTTTTCATAAAAAAACACACCGTTTAAATAATATCTGTATTTACGTTTTAAAACAGGTGTGTTATTTCCTGGTGGTAATGCCATTTGTGTATTATGTGCTAATCTGTTGTTTGCTGTTTTAATTAAAAGTTCTGCATAGTCGTATCCTGTAAAATTAGGGTCACCGTTACCATCGTCATATTTTGTAAAATTACCAGGATAATCAGGATTATCCGGTTTATGTAAAACAAAGATGATATTTACCCTAATCGTTTTAATTGGTGTATTTTCATTTGGTATATAATCATCAGAATTAGGAATATATCCGTATGCTTTATCAACTCCTATAACACGACATGAGAATGTTTGTTGTGCTAAAACTTTTATCATAAAGTGCAATAAAATGAAAACAAATAAACTCTTTTTCATAATCTCACCTAATTTTTATAAATTTATTATTTATTACTTGTCCATTGTCTAACATTAAAGTAGCATTATAAATGCCGGGTGAAAAATCTTTAATGTCTATTGAAATCTTATTTTTTGCAACATCTTTTTTAAGTATAACTTTTCCTAAACTATTAATTATTTTTATTTGTTCTATGGTTAAGTTATTTTGCTTTATTTTTACATTTATATATTCGGTTGCAGGATTAGGATACAATGAAACGGCATTTCCTGTGATTTTTACTAAATTAACGCTTAAATTGTTGATTATAGTATCGCAAGGCCATTGTTCCGGTATTTTTTTATATTCAAAGTTTTCATTGATGAAACAACGCAGTGATGTATTTGAAAAATTGTCTCCTTCTTCACAATATAGAGGAGGGAAAATAAAATGTTCATAAGTATATGTATAACCCACAAACTCTATGATTTGGTAATCTTTTTTTCTAGGTGTCCCACCCTCCCAAGTGATAAATGATAAGTATTGCACTCTCAACGGAACGGAATCTGCTATAATTGTATCAATAGAATCTAATATCATAGGTGACACAGAATCACAATTAAATGTTTGATAAATTTCAATATCAAGCGTATCCCCTACTTCTAAATTAAAATCATACATCAATTTGAAATCATACCCCGTCCAATAATATGCTCTATTGTTGTTGGCATACACGATAATAGTATCAACCGGCACAGGAGTACTATCACAATTCAATCCGCTTTTTACTATAATTTTTGCGTTTACAGAATCTATAAGAGTATCACCTATTACTTCAAATTTCACATATCCGTGAGCACTGTTGTTATAAGTTAAATATTCATTATCAAAATACCAAGTAGCACCGTTTGTGTACCATTGAGAAAAACCAAGTTTTGCAAAACCGAGAATAATCAGTAAAATAATTGTTTTTTTCATAGTTGTAAAATTTATTTGGTTAGTATCATTCTTTTTGTATCAATAATTTTACCGTCCACTACAAGGGAATACATATACATACCGGGTTGTAGTTCTCTTGCATTTATTTTTACATTGCCTTGTCCGTTGCTCAAGTTGTCATATACTTTTTGCAATGTGCCTTCCATATTGAATATCATAATTTTGATGTTATTACCGTTAGACACATTATATTTGATAATAGTTGTTTGCGAAAATGGATTCGGTGTGTTTTGATACAGTTCGCCTATACTTCCGCTTTTGGTTGTGCCGTTGTTGTTTTGTTGCATTTGCAATTTTTCCACTTTTTCGTTCAGTTCCTTTATGGCTTGAACGAGCAGAGGTATAATTTCGTCGTAATCTACTGCCAAATAACCGTTTTCATCCTCTTTTACGG
>JALTDM010000269.1 GCA_027074135.1 Bacteroidales bacterium | reverse complement strand
CAAAAGAAGAAGTTAAAAAGCTTAAATAATTATATGTTAGTTCGTCTAATAATCAGATTTCCTCGCAAAAATTTAATTATTAGGCACAATTATCTTTGTACAACTAAATTTTTAATTTTCGCTTATTAAATTTTTCAACCAAATTGTTAACTTAAGAAATAAAAGAGGTAATTATGAAATTAACTGTTGTAGATGTAGAAAAATGTATCGGTTGCCAATTATGTATGTTTGCATGTTCTAGAAAATCAGGGCAAGTGGGTTTTTCCGCATCAAGTATTGAAATTAAATCTGCCGGTGGAATGGAAAACGGTTTCAAAGTAATTGTTTGCAATGCTTGTGAAGATCCTGCATGTGCAAAAGTGTGTCCAACTAATGCATTAAAAGTAAAAAAAGACGGTGGCGTAATTCTTGATGAATCAAAATGTATAGGTTGCGGAAATTGCGTTGATGCTTGTATGATTGGTGCAGTTATGTGGGATGGTCAAAAAAACAAACCAATGATTTGTTTACATTGCGGATACTGTGCTGATTATTGTCCTCACGGAGTTCTTGCCCTCGTTAAAAAGGAGAAGAAAAATGTCTAAAACAAAATTGCATAAAGTACTCTATATTGATTTAACTCATAAAAAATTCAAAGTAGAAAAACGTCCCGAATTATTTGAAAAATTCCTCGGTGGAACCGGAGTTGCAACTCAGCTTCTTTTTGAAGAATGTCCGGAAGGAATTGACCCTTTCAGCGAAGAAAATCCTATCATTCTCGCAGTAGGAGCATTAACTAATCTTTATCCTCTTGCTTCAAAAACTGTTGCTATGTTTAAATCTCCTCATACCGGAAATCTAGGAGAATCACATGTAGGTGGTAGAAGTGCTATCGCAATTAGATCAGCGGGATATGGAGCTATCGTTATAAAAGGAAAAAGTGACATCCCAATATATTTATCAATCCACGAAGATAAAATAAAATTTAAAAATGCTTCTACTATTTGGGGCTTGGGAAATACTCATACTGTTGGACGAATTATTCGGGAAAATGAACCGGGAGCCGGCATAAGAAGTATTATGAGAATTGGTATTGCCGGTGAAAATCTTTTGACTTATGCATCTGTCACAACTGAAACATATCGTCATTTTGGAAGATTAGGATTAGGAGCGATTTTTGGAAGTAAAAAATTAAAAGCAATTGTCATTTCAGGACGAAAAACTTTTGAAATTGAGAATAAAAAAGAATATCGCGAAACATATGATTATGTTTATAAAACAGCTGTTAATTCTGCTTTAATGAAAAAATATCATGATCTCGGTACACCTGCCAACATCAATTCCTTAAATAAATTAGGTGGATTTCCAACAAAAAATCTTCAAGCAATAACTTTTGAGCATGCTTCTGAAATTTCCGGAGAATCTTTTGCAGAAAATTATCTAGGACGAAGATTAGCGTGTTCTCACTGTCCAATTGGATGTGTCCATATCGCTACTTTACGAGAGCCGTATAACGATGAACCGTATTTTTATAAAACATCGATGATTTCTTACGATTATGAACCTATTTATGCTGTCGGATCATTATTGGGTGGGTATTCAATACCGGGAATGTTAAAACTAATGGTCGAAGTGGAAAAATACGGATTAGATATTATGAGCCTGGGGGTCGTTCTTGCTTGGGCGACAGAAGCTCTCGAAAAAGGTATTATATCGGAGGAAGATACTTTAGGTCTAAATTTCCAATGGAACGATTATGAAACATATCAAAAAGCCATAAGATTAATTTGCATTA
>JALTDM010000268.1 GCA_027074135.1 Bacteroidales bacterium | reverse complement strand
AAACCTTTTTTATTACTGCGATTCATTTTAAACTCCTCCTTGAACATTTCTATCATAAGTTTAGCATCAAAATCGTATAGTATCAATAATAAAAAGCAAAGTGTCAATTCAAAATAAAGATATCTTTCTTTTTTTGTATTGGCATTACTTTTTATTTGTTTGACAACACAAAAGCTTTACCCTATATTTTGAAAGGAGGTATAATTAATGTATCTAAATATAAACGGTTGCAGCTAATGGGAAAAGTAGGGATTGTCACATTTTTAATATCTCTTATCGTCTGCCTGTTTCTGATAAAATTATCAAAGACAAAAGGCCTGTTTTTAGATAGAGGCAGCAACAATAAGCCTCAGAGGTTTCATAAAAACGATACATCGAGAATCGGCGGTTTGGCAATAGTTTTGGCTTTTTTAACAGGATCGCTGCTTTTTGAGAATAAACTGTCTTTGGAGATATCCATATTCTCTTTGCCTGTGGTTATAGGCGGATTTTTAGAAGATTCCTCAATTAAGGTCAGTCCTAAAATCAGACTTTTACTTGCATTCCTGTCAGCTTGTTTGGTGATTATTTTTACGGGGGTTGTTCTGAAAACTCTCGGTTTTGTACCTTTCACAGAACTGCCATACATCGCTGCACTCCTATTTACGATTTTTGCCGTTGCAGGTGTTACAAACTCTATAAACATAATAGACGGCTTCAACGGTCTGGCAAGCGGCTTTTCTTTGATGGCCCTCGCCGTTTTTGCTGCTGCATCTTATCAACTTCACGATAAAGTTTTGTTTGAAATAACTTTAACACTGTTTTTCTCAACATCTGGATTTTTTATTTTGAATTTCCCGCTTGGTAAGATTTTTTTAGGCGACGGCGGCGCATATTTTTTGGGTTTTATACTTGCTGAGTTATCCGTTTTTTTGGTTTCAAGACATCCCGGTAAAATCTCCCCTTGGTTTTGTCTTGCTGTAATGATATATCCGGTCTGGGAGGTTATTTTCTCTTTTTACAGAAAAAGATTTTTAAGAAATATGTCCCCATTTCTACCAGATAAATTTCATTACCATATGCTAATTTATAGGAGATTAACAAAATCCAACTACAAAACGACACTATATATTCTTACTTTTCTTATCCCGTTTGAATTTGGCGTTTTTTTCTTCAAATACAGAACCTCGATCTCAATACTGTTTATTCTATTTTTTATAATGGTTTATAATATGTCATACTATGCTATTTTTTGGTGCAGGAAAAAATAAAAACGCCCCTCTTTTCACACCTCTCAGGTGTGAAAAGAGGGAGAAAAAATTAATTACGGTGATACTTGTCGTCGAACCTGACAATATCGTCCTCACCGACATATTCTCCAGATTGAACTTCTATGATTTCAAGCGGCACTTTGCCGGGGTTGGAGAGCTTATGTTTTTTAGTTTTTGGAACATACATACTTTCGTCTTCTTTAATAAAAAATTCATCCAAATTACCGTTTTCATCCTCCAAAACAACTTTTGCCGTGCCTTTTACAACAACCCAATGTTCGCTTCTGTGATAGTGTAGTTGAAGACTTAACGACTCTTGAGGTTTTACGGTTATCCTTTTTATTTTATATCTATCCCCTTCCTCAAGCAGAGTATAGTTTCCCCATGGGCGATAAACAGTTATAGTGGTTACATAGAGCCAGCCCTCCTTTGTTGGGATGTAGGTGATATCAGATACCCAGACTTTGTTCGGTGAATCAACTGTGAAGTTCTGATTTAAGAGATTGGGCGGATATTTATCCGGTTT
>JALTDM010000267.1 GCA_027074135.1 Bacteroidales bacterium | reverse complement strand
TCATTTTCCACATTTTAGGCATAAATTTTTTCATATGGTTTTCTTTTTTGATTCCTCTTTTGAGTAAGAGCTGCTTGGCTGTTTTCCAGCTTAAGCATTTCTTGTTTGTTTCTCCCTGTTTGTAAGCTCCAAGACCAAAATGCATAGGCGTTATTTCCCCGTCCACCCAGCAGGCGGTTTTTGCATTGAGCCATTTTTTTGTTTTTGCATCCGTTACCCATATTTTTGCGTTTTTCTTCCAACCGAAATGGCAGTCGTGATACAGCCACATAACGGCACATCCGATATCGTCGAACTTGTAAATTTTACCTGTTTTTACATTACCTACCTCTGCGGAGTATCTTTTGCTTTTGATTTTCATCAAACATCTTTTACACTTATCGTGACCGAAATTGATGGGAACAGGTTTGAGTTGGGCAGAATTTGCAGCAAAAGATGTTGCGTTATTAAAATGAAAAACAAACATCAGCAGTGCTGCAACTAACAGACTTAATTTAAAAAACCTCATAAAACACCTCCGAAAAAATTTTATCTGCAAGAAAGAAACAGTTCATACGTGAACACCCCAACAAAAAAGATTTTATAACCCCAATATGAACCGTTTATAAACCGTGATGAGTTGGTGATTGGTGTTTAATGGTTAGCAGATAGAAACCGGCGGATGATGGTTAATAAACAATCAGTGGTTTTTGGCATACACGGTTTTTGTCAGATAAAGAGAGAGAAAAATAAAGGAACTCAATCTATCAGTCTATAAGTATCGAAATTATTTTATTCTAAATGTCATTTAATTTCTTTAAATGCTATCAAAACAATATTGATAACGATGGATTAGGATTCTTTTTCTATGGGCTGAATTTCTTGCGTAAACTTCAGGGTAGTATCTCACCCCATCTTTCCCTTACATGGGTGTTTAGCATTCTTTGATGCTGTATTTTTAAATTTCGAAGAATCTTCTTGTAAGACTTAAAAAAACCTCCTAAAAATTTTTAGTTAAAAAACGCGCTTGCTTCGCATGTTGAACTAAGCGCACCATGTCTTAATGAAAATTAGTTTATTTCTATATTTCGCCAAGGAAAATATGTATGTTTAAAGTAAGACAATCATTCTTTTAATGGGATTTTTATGCGATTTGCATTTATAAAAAATCCTTTAAAAGAAAAGTGTATAATTACTGAAGAAAACACTCCGAGTATAGTTTATATTTAGACTAATTAAGACTTTCTATTTTATTCCGTTATCCAGCCCCACTTTTTAAAAATTTTGGCTGCCTCTTTAGACTGCACAAAATTATAAAACTTTCTTACAATCGCTTTCTTTTCACCATTGAATGTCATGGCAATACCACAGTCTCTATAGATAACAAACTCTTTAGAGACAGGAACAAAATCTGCTATATCTTTGTTAGATATCTGCCAGATGTTCCATATAAGCCATGCGTCAATAGTTTTAACCTTTAACCACATCTTTTTTGCTTCAGCACTATTTTTTGCATGGAATACAATATTTTTTCTAAAAGCCATGACTATTCTTATATCGCCCTGTTTGCCAGCCATATCTTCCCAAAGCCCCGTTTGCCCAGCACCGTCAACAACTAAAATCTTTGTATAGGGTTTAAGAAGGTCTCTGAATCCTCTAATATGTTTTGGGTTGCCCTTTCTCACCAATATCCCTGAGGGTCTCAAATATAGCGACTTTATAGTTTTTATATCAATCCTTCTTTTCATAGCCCAAACAAAATGCTGCATCATGAACTCTGCTCCACTGTAGATTATGTCTCCATTTCTCCAAGCTTTGCGCATCCATTTTTTGGACGGTCCCCTTGTTACTATTACTCTTACATTAAATTTCTTGCTGAAGAGTTGAGCAATTTCGTGCATTGGAGGGTAGGGCCCACCCGGTCCATAGACATGTATTACTGGTTTATGTTTTGCATAGGCGATTGAGCCTATAAATATGACTAAGAACAATCCCAATGAAAGGGTAAATAACTTCTTATGTTTCATCTTTTACCTCCAGTACTAACAGGTTTTTTATTTTTATTATTTTTTGGGTTTGTAGAATAGCTCCCCAACCGTAAGAAAGGAAATAAAGACAAAGACTCCAAATACCAGGCTACTGTATGCAAGCTGCATGCCACCTGAGAGTATGTGTCCGCTTGTGCATCCCCCAGCCATTCTTGCTCCAAAAATTAGTATAAATCCACCGATAAAAGACCAGAAAACTCTGCCAATTGTATTTTCGCCCTTGTGTACTTGCCAATTGTTATGTATCAGGATTAATTTAAACTCCTTTTTTATGAGAGAGATTAAAAAAGATGCAACGACTGCTCCGGCCAAAAATATAAGCTCCCAGTGCCCAGGCACTTTTATCTTTGCGAAATAACTATTGTTAGTAAGTCCTATGATTAGATCTCCAAAATATGGATAACTTGTTGATGCACCTATGGGTCTGTTGGAGACAAAGGTGAGGAAGATAATAGCGTTTAGAAATGCCAACGCTATACCGGATAGTATCCATTTCTTGTCTTTTACCCTGTCTATTTTGTGAAGCACGAAAGCAGAGATTGAAAAAACTACACCGATTATTACAACTAATACAAAGAATAATGTGCCAGACCCCAGCGATGTGTTCAGCGATACTTTTCCCAGATTTGTATCAAGAATAGGTTTTATATATGGCAAAAGCAGTGTAAAAACAACACCTCCAACTAGCCCGCCCAAAATTCCAACGAGAGCATCTAAAGAACCTTCTCCTAACGATATGGCGAGTGTTCCGGGGCAGTAACCTAAAATTGCCATTCCACTGCCAAAGACTAAGCCTCCCAATACTATCCCTCCTAAGAGAAATGGTTTTATGTGGTAGCTTGCAAGACCCGATGCAATCTCGAAATTTACCAATATAATGCCTATTCCAACAGATAGGGATAACATCTTTGCCACAGTCAAATCCTCGCGAATAGCCAATCCACTTATGACATCGTATCTGTTGACATGGGCATATTGAAGTATAGCACCAAACAGTGACCCAAAAATAAAAGTTAGTAACATAGTAGATTTATATTATCAGTTGGAAATATTCCTGTCAAATATTTTTTGTTCTGTACAACCAGATAGACTCCAATATATCTACCACCTAAAGCAAATAGAGGTAATTTCTATGGATAGAGTGGAAACGAAAGTGGGTCTGAGGGTCGTATCTCAACAGCCTGTTGATAATCCCTCTTTTTTCCATAACCCACTTTCTTAGATAAAAGCTACATAGTCCCGAACTACGCCATCTTTAAATTTTTAAACTTTTTAGTCTGATTTTCAATAGCTGTTTCAGTCGGTAAACGCTCAATGCTAGATGCTCCGAAGAAACCTATAATACCTTTTGTGTGATCAAAGATATATTGAGCATCCTCCGGCTCAGCAATAGGCCCTCCATGACATATAACCATAACGTCTGGATTTATTTTTTTAGCTGAATCATGTATGGCCTGCACTCGTTCGGCAGCTTCTCTTAAAGAGAGAGCTGTTTTGGCACCTATGGAACCTTTGGTAGTTAAACCCATATGTGCTACAATAATGTCTGCACCTGCTTTTGTCATTTCAACTGCATCACTTTCATTGAATACATATGGGCATGTTAGCATATCCAACTCGTGTGCTAGTTTTATCATTTCTATTTCTTTATAATAACCCATATCTGTTTCTTCTAAATTTTGGCGGAACTGTCCATCTATTAACCCGACAGTTGGAAAGTTTTGTACTCCTGTGAAACCCAATTCTTTTAATTGTTTTAAAAAATTTGACATTACTCTAAAAGGATCTGTACCGCAAACTCCGGCCAAGACAGCTCCATCTTTAATTATAGGCAGAACTTCTTTCGACATCTCTACAACAATTTGATTTGCATCACCGTAGGGCATTAAGCCTGCAAGAGATCCCCTACCTGCCATTCTATAACGTCCTGAATTATAAATAATTATAAGATCAGCTCCACCTTTTAAGGTGAATTTTGCAGATATGCCTGTTCCAGCCCCTGCTCCAATTATAGGTATTCTTTTCTCGACTTGTGCCTTTAATTTTTCTAAAGCTTTTGTTCTGTCAACAGCCATAATAATCCTCCCTCTATTTTTTAATTAATTGAAGTAATGCATTTGCCATCGCTTTAGCAAATTCCGGATCGTTGATATGACAATCTATTTCCCTAATCTCAACATGTGATTTTAAATTCTCTTTCAATGTTTTGAATAACATAGCGTCTGCTTCTGGATCATAAAAAGGCATGCCATCTTTATCCAAGGCGGAAACACCTTTCAAAGGTAAAAACAGTACAACCGGCCCCTTTGCTTTATTTAGTTTTTCAGCTATAACCTTGCCTAATTCACGATTTTCCTCGGGAGTAGTCCTCATTAGTGTTACACTATCATTATGTTTATACAAATTTCTGGTTTTAAATTGGTTAGGAATTGTGTTAATATGTCCAAAATTGACCATATCTAAAGCTCCCACAGAAACTATCTGTGGTATACCCGCTTTAGCCGCGGCATCTAATCTGGTTTTACCGGCGGAAAGCACTCCTCCAACAAGTTCATCGCACCATTCAGTTGTTGTAATATCAGCCACAGCATCTATAAAACCATTCTCGATTAAGCTTTCCATAGCCATTCCCCCGGTACCGGTTGCATGAAAAACCAATACTTCACAGTCATTCTCTTCCAAAATAGATCGGACTTTATCTACACAGGGGGTAGTTACACCGAACATGGTAGCACCAACGGTGGTTTTTCTCTTTCCATAATCAATATCATTTGATTTGGCAGTTCTAGCTTTCACCATTCCACAAATGGCACCTGCGGCATTTTCCAATATAATAGATGATAATCTATTTAACCCAGAGATATCCACTATAGAATACATCATTGTTATATCTTTTACGCCTACATATGGTTTCGTATCACCTGAGGCCATCGTTGATACCATTATTTTCGGTACACCAGCTGGTAGTCCTCTCATTGCATATGTTGCTAGCGCAGTTCCTCCCGATCCACCCAAGCTAATAATGCCGTCTACTTTGCCATTATTGTGAAGTTCTTGAATTATGGCAGATGCGCCTTTAGACATCAAATCTATGGCAAATCCCCTATCATTTTTTGCAATCAGGTAATCAATACTTGTTCCAGCTTTTATGGCTACCTCATCTCTGGCTATATCCGGTTTAATTGTTGGTGAACCAAGTACACCTGCATCTATTAGTATTGTGTTGAATCCTTGTTTTTCAATTGATTCTTTTACGTAGGCAAACTCGCGCCCTTTTGTATCAAGCGTACCAAGCAAAACAATTGTTTTTGGCATTTTTGCGCCTCCTTACTTACTATTTTACTTTAAACTTTCATTATAATTCTCAACCGAGCCTTTTGTCAAGACACATTTCTCTTTCTTTTAAGTGGATTCTTTTTATCATGCTGCCAGCCCTGTTAAATAGAAATAATTTAACGGGGCCAGCCCTTCTGTCTCTTTCTTAAAGGCTGAGTTATACATTTCATCCGGTGTTTTATATTCAAATCCATAAACTCAAATACTATTGTGCAGTATAAAGTTAAGTAAAATATTTTGTGAGAAAATTAAATGATATTTAGAAGTATCAATTGAGAAAACTTCAAAATCGGAAGATAGAAAGCAAAAGGAGCGCCCCTTTTCAAAGAGGCGCTGAATGTAAACCTTTAAAATCCCCTGAAAAAGGTATATTTACTCTTGTAGTAATCCTCGAAGAAGCTTTTTTGCTTCCTTAGAGCCTCAAAATGTCCTTCTTCCCATTTTGATAGATATAAAAAGAACTCTTTCAATTTTTCATCTTCAAATTCCTTGGCCATATCTTTATAAAATTGAGCAGCCTCCAATTCGAGTTTCATACCTATGGACAGTGTTGTAATCTCAAAGTCCTTGTTTTTTACAAAATTCTTAAATTCCCTTGTAAATATCGGGCTTTCAGCATCTTCAAATTCTCTTATTTTGGGTAATTCCGGCAGTTCGAGAGTTTCCTTGTTTTCATATTTTTTGTAGAGGTTTCTCAAAAAACTAAGATGCATCCTCCCCTCCCTAACACCTAACCATCCCTCTATCCAACTATCATAAAAAGTCTTAACTCTATAATCTTTTCTTAACTTTTCCCTTGCTTTATTACTCGTTATGTGTTATATATAC
>JALTDM010000266.1 GCA_027074135.1 Bacteroidales bacterium | reverse complement strand
GTTTTAATGCTTCAACTTGTGATTCAGCAGCTCTTTTTTGTATAGCAATACTTTCAGCTACATTACCACTATCTTTTGCTAACCAAGAAGCAAAATCAGTTTTAGTTTTTAATACTTGTGTAAATGCTTGTAAGATAGTCTGTGTAACACCTTGTTTTATACTTTTAGCATAGTCTTTCCATACTTGATAAACTTGGTTATCTCCTGTTGAGTACTGTATAAATTGTTTAGCTAATTGTGCTTGTAGCTCATCAAGATTTTTATATTTACCTTTCTCAATAATAAAAGAATTATACTCAGCTAATGTATTATTAAACTGAGAATATAATACTTCCCAAGTGTTAAAAGCGTTCTTTAATACCGATACAGTAAAACTATTAACTTTTAACCTTAGTTCTCTATTCTTCTTATTAAACCAAGTCTTTTTTTGTTCTATTTTTAAGTTGTAAAGTTGGTCAAAACTACTAAAAGCATTTAAAGCTTTATCTACAACAAAACCATCAAACTTAGTTTTCCAACTCGCAAAAAATCCACCAATAACTGCCCCAAGACCAGCACCTACTAATGCTCCTGCTGGACCTCCAACAGCTCCACCAACCAGACCACCTACAGCACCATATTGTGAAGCTCTTGTGTTTGCCCCAGCTATCGTATCACCTACATTTCCTGCTATCATACCATAACCAATACCAGCCATTGCACTTGAAGCTCTACCTTGCCAAGTTAGCTCATTTGCTGAATTTTGTCCAATACTAACTGAACCGCCAGATGTTTTATTATTTGAACCAATTTTACTATTACCTAGTTTTTTATTGACAGCTTCACCACCAAAGAAAGAAGACAATGTACTACTTGTAAGATTACTTGTCATACTGTTCATAATTGCGTTAGTGATAGAATCTGATAATGACTTAGCTAAATTTTGTGAAATGCTTTTAGCAACATTTTTAAATAAGTCTTTTGTAAATGATTTCAGATTCTTATATTGTCCAGATAGTAGATTATATAAACTATTCTCTATACCTGTTCCAAGTCCTTTATACATTACATCTAAATGAGTAGCTTTAAGTAATATAGCTTTTGATATAGTAGCCTTAGCATTATCCACAGCTTTTACAACTTCAGGATTAGATGAAACAATAGAATTTAATGTATTTAATGCTTTAAATAATTCTTTATTGTTATTATCTTGTTTAATAGGTAAATTCTCTAGCCCTAAATTATTTAATTTTTTAACAGTATCTAAATGTTTTTGCTTAATATATTCATTTCTATTAGTTTTAAGGACAGCTATATCATTATTTAATTTATTTATTTGAGCAGATACATTTTTATCTATTTCACCTATAAGATTACTTTTTAATTTTGTAACAACATCTTCATAGGCTTTAATTCTTTTATCTAATGCAGTGACTACTGGGTCTTCACTAACAGCACCTTTTAAGTGATTTATCTTAGCTTCTATACCTGAAAGTATATTACTTTGAGAGTTTAATAAATCTTTTGCTTTTTTAAGTGCTGCTACTTGTTGAGCTTTTGCTTTTATTATATCAAATTCTTGCTTACTTAATTTGCCTTTGGTTTTATCCATATATGCAGAAAGCTCAGTAGGGTTTGAGTACCCTGCTAAATATTGAGCTTTTTGCTCTTTAAGTTTTTCCATATATTCATCAAACTTACTTGGTTTATCCTTAGCATTTAAATAATTATGGTGTGCTGTATCAGCTGTCTGCATAGCTTTTGATGCTTTCACTAAAAGATCAAGTCTTGATATATAAG
>JALTDM010000265.1 GCA_027074135.1 Bacteroidales bacterium | reverse complement strand
CCGATCTTATGGTAAACGAAAAAGGAAATCTTATTATACCTTTAATGACAGAAAATAGGATAGTTGTAAAAAAAATTAAATTATGAAAAAAATATTATTAATAATATCAAACCTATTGATTTTTTATTCGTCTGAAGCCCAGTCTATTAATTTCACATTCTCTGAGGGAGAAAAATTGCTTAACAACAAAAAATACGATCAAGCTATAGAGAAGTTTAAATTCGTGGTAAAAAAAGATCCTTACTTTTACGAAGCATACTACGATATAGGTAAAGCATATCTTTTGAAAGGTGATAAAGATAATGCTTATACTTATTTTCAAAAAGCAATCACTGCAAACTCTAATTATACTGAGGCATACGATGCCCATTTAAAATTGGCACTGGACAAAAGTGATATTTCGGCAGCCGAAAACGACTTAAAAAATCTTATCAGATTACATCCGAAAAAAGCAATTTATTATGAACAAAGGGCTGAAATTTACCACTCGCAAAACAAGACCGAAAAAGAACTGCAAGACCTTACAACAGCTATGAATTTGAATAGTACCAATCCTAATGTGTATTATAGGGCGGCTATGATTTATAAGTCCAAGAACAGGAAAGACAAATACATAAAGGCACTTAATAAAACTATTGAATTAGATGATTCTTTTGTTGATGCTCTTTACGAACGTGCAGATTATTATTTGAATAATAAAAAATACGGAATGGCGCAAAAAGATCTTGAACGCATAATTTCCGTAAAACCGAATTATAGCAATGACGTATTTCTAAAATTGGCAGATACTTATGTAAAATCAGATAAATGTGACAAAGCAGATGTTTTTTATAACCAATACATAAAAAAAACACATAGCAGGAGTGCTGATTTATATGTAAAAAAAGGTAAATGTCTGGCGAAACAAAATAAATTGAAAGAAGCCATTTCATCATTCAATAAAGCCATAGCTTACGAGCCTAGAAATGCAGAAGCATATGTAGAACGGGCTTTAATTTATGATAAAATTGGAAAAGAAAAAATGGCAGAACGTGATTTTACAAAAGCAATTTCTTTTGACAAAAAAAATCCGTTGCCTTATTTTAAACGTGGAGTGTTGAACTTTAATAAACAAAAATACCAAAAGGCAATGGATGATTTGAATCTTGCCGTAAAATATTCCAAAAAGAATGTGCCGGCAGAATATTATTTTTACCGTGGTGCATGCTACTTTAATCTTGGTAATGTAAATAAGGCTTGTGAAGACCTTACCAAAGCAGCAAATATGGGTTACAAAAGGGCATCAAAACAAAAACAAGAAATTTGTTTATAAAATATACGTGATTATAAAAAATGAACACTTAATGTGTAATAACGATTTGAAAAATAAATGGTTGACAATTAGCGAAATTTAAGAACCAGTAATTATCCCTTAAAAATTCATTTGTTAATGAAAGGGTTCTGAATTTAAAGAACATACATATGAAAAAACTTTTTTTACTTATAATAATTTTAATTGTAGTTAGAATCGTTACTTATGCTCAAAGTAATTTTTCGTTTGAATTTACAAGTGGATATAACTTTGGAATATCACCAACACAAATAAACGGTTTGTACAATTACAGTTATATTGATTCTGCTAAATCTAAAATGTCTGTGGGAAATGTATATTTAGGTAATGGTCTTAATCTGGGACTTAAGATTAACTATCAGCTTAAGAATAATTCTCAATTGTCTTTAGAAATTGAAGACTTATTTGGAGAAAAAAATTATGTAACTCAAACTTTCAAAGACAGTACACACCAATTTGTTTTTTATTCTTCAATGTATAAAATTAAGCCTTCTTTTTCTTTTTTTCGTTTAATAAACAATGTTAAACTTTCAGCAACTGTTGGAGTGATAGTAGGATTTGGAAAAGTTACAAGAGAATACACCCGTGAAATCCCCGGATTGGTTTATCTGGAAAAATATGATTATTATGGTGGAATGGCATTAGGATTATTTTCCGGATTCGGAGTAGAATATATTTTTACTCCGAGATTATCGTTTATAGGTAAGATAGGTGCTAATGGTTTAACATACTTACCGGCACGAGGCAAAATAACAGAAGCATACAAAAATACTGGAACACCTGAAAATATATTGGGAAATATGTCTGTAAGTACACGTGAAACCATTTATGAAGATCAAGTAACCATGACCGAAAACAATTCTTATGATGAACCTTCAAAAGAACTGCGACCTTATTTTAATATGAATGCTTTTTATTTCAAGCTCGGAATAGTTTGGTATCCCGAAGGAAAGACACAATCCGAAGAAAAACCGGCTAGAAAATTGTAATTTGTAATAGTAGTATTCAAATCATAAATGTAATTTTCACTTAAACTTATACTTCACTCCGTATTCTTCCAATTCTTTCAGGAATTTAATGAGTTCGGGTGTTGCAGCAAATGTTTTGTCTACATAAGCAAGCCGTAATTTTTCGTTTCCGCCGTTGTAAACCAAAAAGTACAGTTTTATTCCGCCGTTTTTCATTGACTTCAGTTGCTTGAGTTTTTCTAGCAATTCTTTGTTTAGTGCATTTACAGGCAGGTAAATAAAGAGTTCCTTGCTGAAGGTTTTTATAAATTCATCGATAGGTTGAATTTTGTCCACTACTACTCTTGCACTTTCCACATCTTTTTGGTTTTTAAAGTTTTCTACATGAAATTCTATTGATACCACCTTGCTTTCAATACGGGACAAATCGGTCAGGTTCAGTTTTTCCACATCATTAAAAACCGGGAAAATATGTCTTGTAGAATAATCTTCCAAATCCAGGCTGACATAAACCTTATCATTGCGTGTTTTTTTCTTTTTAGTTTCGGTTACAAAAGCAAAAATGTGAAATCGCTTGTTTTTGTTTTCTTCCACTTCTTCGAAAATCTCGAGCCTTTGGTTGGAAAATTCGTCAATCAGCAGTTTGTATTCATCAAGCGGGTGGTCGGATAAATAAAGTCCCAATTTGTTTGCTTCTTTGCTGAGTTTTGTAACCTTGTCGGGTTTTGAACATTGTTCGCCATCTTCGGGCAAATCAGGTCTTTTTACCATAACTTCCTCAACATCGCCGAATAGAGAAGTACTTACAGAAGCTTTGTTTTTTTGAAAGTTATTACTGTATTCAATGAGGGCTTCAATGAAAATTTGCCCATTGCTGTTTGGGCAAAAATATTTGTATCTTTCTATGCCAAATCCGTCAAATGCTCCTGCTTCTGCAAGTGCTTCAAGGTTTTTCTTGTTAACTGTTTGTATTTTAATTCTTTCTACAAAGTCAAAAATGTCTTTGTATTTGCCGTTTCTTTCGCGTTCTTCAATAATCTCTTTTGCTGCATTTTCGCCAACATCTTTAATCGCATTCAGACCAAATCTAATTTCATCTCTTTCGTTCAGTGAAAAGTCTATACCGCTTTCGTTTACATCAGGTCCCAATACTTTTATGCTGTTGTGTTTGGCATCGCTGATAAATTTTTTAATGGAATCAATATCGCTTTTTGATTTGTTGAACACTGCCACATAAAATTCTGCAGGGTAGTGTGTTTTGAGGTAAGCGGTTTGATAAGCAATATAGGCATAACAAGTGGAGTGTGATTTGTTAAATGCGTATCGTGCAAATTTTTCCCAGTCGTTCCATATTTTTTCAAGAATTTTTTTGTCGTGTCCACGTTCTACCGCACCCTTCATAAACTCTTCTTTGAGTTTTGCCATAAGCTCCAATTTCTTTTTACCCATTGCTTTACGCAAAGTGTCGGCTTGCCCTTTGGAAAATCCTGCCAGTTCTTGCGACAGTAGCATAAGCTGCTCTTGATACACTGTTATACCGTAAGTTTCTTTCAGGTATTTTTCCATTGCGGGAATATCGTAAGTAATTTTTTCCCTGCCGAATTTCCTGTTGATATAGTTGGGTATGTATTCCATAGGTCCCGGGCGGTACAAAGCGTTCATTGCAATCAGGTCTTCAAGTCTGTTGGGTTTTAGTTGCTTTAGATATTTCCTCATGCCGTCGCTTTCAAACTGGAACACCCCGACAGTGTTACCTTTGCTGAACAATTCATAAGTTTTTTCATCATCCAGCGGTATTTTGTCAATATCTAAATCTGGTGTTTTCTGCCTTGCAAGTCTTAAAGCATGGCGAATAATGGTAAGGGTTTTTAAGCCGAGAAAGTCCATTTTGAGCATACCGCAAGCCTCGGCATCAGGACCTTCAAACTGGGTGACATTCAGTACGGTTTCGTCTTTTTCTTTTTTCAGAGGTATGTAATTTCTTAAATCTTCCTTACCGATAATTACACCGCAGGCGTGAATGCCCGTTTGTCTGACCGAACCTTCAAGCTTTTCGGCAATTTCAAGTACCTTTGCTATTTCCTGCGACTGCTTCTTTTCTGCTTCAAACTCTTTTACATCCTTTATCTTTTGACCCATGCCTACCATTTTTGCCAATTTGTTGGCAATGGAAAGCGGCAACCGTCTTACTCTGGCAACATCACGAATAGCCATTTTAGCTGCCATTGTACCGAATGTAATCAGGTGGGCAACATTGTAATTGCCGTATTTTTCTGCCACATATCTAAGTACTTCATCGCGCCCTTCGTCGTCAAAATCCACATCAATATCAGGAAGGCTTATACGCTCGGGGTTAAGGAATCTTTCGAACAGCAAACCGTACTTTATTGGGTCCATCTGAGTAATTCCCAAGCAATAAGCTACTGCCGAACCTGCCGCACTACCCCGTCCGGGACCTACAGACACACCCATTTCGCGTGCCTTCTTTATAAAGTCCCAAACTATGATGAAATACCCGGGATATCCCATTCCGATGATTGTATCCAACTCAAATTGAATTCTCTCGCGGACCTCATCACTCATATTTTCGCCGTAACGCTTTTTAGCTCCTTCCCAAACTATATGCCTGAGATAATCCGCATCATTATCAAAACCTTCGGGCAGCGGGAACGCAGGCATTATAGGTTCGTGGTTAAGTTCAAATACTTCAACCTTATCAACAATTTCTTGTGTGTTTTCTAGAGCTTCGGGAATATCACCGAACATCTCCAACATTTCGTCTGCTGTCTTCAAATATTCTTGTTGCGTGTATCTCAGCCTGTCATCATCGTCAATAAATGCTCCTGTGTTTATGGCAATAAGGTGGTCGTGTGCTTCCGCGTCTTCTTTGTTGGCAAAGTGTACATCGTTTGTGGCAATAAGTTTAATATTGTGCTTGCGTGCAAGTTCTATCAGTTTTTCGTTTACAATTTTTTGATTGTCATAAACTTCAGCATTTTTACCCGGCACATCTGATTTGTGAAGCATAAGCTCAAGGTAAAAATCATCTCCGAAAAGTTCTTTGTATTTCAGGGTAAGTCGTTCCGCTTTTTTGTAATCTTTTTCAAGAATGGCTTGCGGTATTTCCCCCGCAAGGCAAGCACTGCTTGCAATAAGTCCTTCGTGGTACTTTTCAAGAAGTTCCCAGTCGATACGCGGTTTTGAATAAAATCCTTCGAGATAGCCGTCAGAAACAAGCCTTATCAGGTTTTTGTATCCGGTAGGGTTTTTGGCAAGCAGAATGAGGTGGTTATATTCCTTTTTGCCTTTTGTGCGTGTGCGGTTATGCCTGTCGGCGGCAAGGTACATTTCACACCCGAGAATAGGTTTTATGCCGTGCTTTTTTGCGGCATCGTGAAATTTTTTAATACCGAACATATTTCCGTGGTCGGTAAGTGCGAGTGCTTCCATACCGTTTTCAACGGCTTTTTTTACCAATGTTTCGGGAGATGAAGCCCCGTCAAGTATGGAAAAATAACTGTGTACGTGAAGATGTGTGAATTTCATAAGGCTTTAAATTTTTTATCAAAATTAAAGTTTTTGTCCTCCCCCTGAAAAAAATGTAAGTTATTTCTATGAACAAATTACAACGACTTTTTGTGTGCATGTTGATAAGTTAAGAAAATATTTCATTTTTAAAAATATATGTAGGACAAAATGGCATAAAATTTTTATGTGGAATTTTTTTTGATTAAATTTACCAAAAATCTAAAAGCTATGAAAAATTTAGAAAACAAAGCACTTACGTTACAAGAAAAGTTGGTAGAACTGTTAAGAGTAAAGGAAGACCCGGCTGTTGCTATTATTTTATATAATGAGGCACCGAGTCCGAGAAATGAAAAATTCCAAATTGCACTTAAGGATGCCATAAAAGATGTCGTTAAAAAACTAGAAGAACAAGGCTACGATAAAAGGCTTGTGCGTAGTTTGGAAGATAAAATGAACAAGCTGGAAGAAAAAGTTTTTTACGAAAATATTTCCAAATCCTTGGTAATGTTTGTTTCTCCTCATTATGAGGAAATTTTGGATATACCTTTCAAGGTTGGAAATAAAATAATAGTTGACAATTCGTTTGAAATACGTGATTTGCTCCGTACGGTAAACAGATTGTTTAAGTATGATGTTATTCTTTTGAGCAAGAAAAAAACAAGGTTTTTCAACGGCTTCCACGATGTTTTGATGGAAATACCTAATTCCGATATTCCTGAAGGAATGGAATTTTACCTTGAAAGCAGGGTAAGTTTGAAAGATGATCCGGGTAAAGCCGAAACCGAAGCAATGAGGCTTTATGTATTGGATGTTGATAAGTTTTTGAGAACTTATACCGATATGCATACTCCTCTGATTGTAATGGGTGACAAAAAGCTTGTTTCATACTTCAAAAACAATACTAAAAGGCCTGCCAAGATTTTGGATGAAATATACGGTAGTTATGATGATGCAAGGTTAAGCGAAATAGAAAAGAAAGTAACCGAAAAACTTCAAGACTACATTTCAAAACGTGATGACAAACTTCTTGAAAGAGTACAACCTGATATTGACAGGTACAGCTATGTTTCGGGACTTCAAGAAGCTTGGGAAATAGCGGCAATGAAGGAAGCTCGCATTATGCTTGTGGAACAAGGTTACAAAGTTGAAGGTTACAGCATAAACAACGGGTTATTCTTGGTATTTGACAAGCCCGAAAGCGGTGAATATGAATATCATGCCGATGTTGTTGATGACTTGGCCGAAATGGTATTGTTACAAGGCGGGGAAGTTTATTTCCTATCGCCCGGCAAACTGCAAAAATATGATAAGATATTGATAACAACGAGAGTTTAATCTGTCTCGGGCTTTATCTTATCTTTGCAAAAAGGAGACTTGTCAAACCGGCAAGTCTCCTTTTTTTATTGTATTTATATGATGTTTGTTGCTAAAATTTAACGACCAGATTTACAAAGAACTCCCTTCCCGGTCCGGGTTGGTATGAATTGCCGTCAGGATCAGGTTCGGTAAAAGCAATATAGTTTTCATTGGCAATATTCCTAACTGACAAACTCAATTCTCCGCAGACATTCTTAACTTGCCAATCATATGCCGCTTTGGCATTAAATAAAGTGTAACCTTTTTGCCAATTTTGATATACAGCAGGATCTAATTTGCCGAAATAAGCATCGGGGTCTGTGTAGATAGCCCATTCAGATTGATAAATTGTGCTTATGCCGAATTTGAAATTTTTGTTTATCCTGTATTTAAGTTCGGCAAATAGCTGGTGCTTGGGGCAGTTAGGCAAGTATTGTCCTTTTTGTGGAGGTTTAGTGAGTACATAATTTGTGTCAGTGTAAACAGGATCGATTTGTGCGGAAGTATATCTGAAATCAGAATAAGTATAAGCCATTTGCAAATTCAAATTATGCAGAATATTCACTGAAAAATATGTTTCCAAGCCGTAGCGACGGCTATTGCCTGCATTACCGTAAAATACTTCCTGATTGCCGCGACCGGATTGTTTGAACCTGAAAAAATCATCTGTGGTGTACATCAAAAAGCCTGTTATGTCATAATACATTTTTTTAAATAATGTACCTCTTGTTCCTGCTTCGTAACATTCCGAAGTAGCAGGTTTTAGATGGGTGTTAAATCCTGAATATCCCACAGGGTTTGATGCCAATTCTTCTACAGACGGCGGTAAAAAACCTTGACTGTAGTTGGCAAATACAGTGATAGCATCCGACACATTATAACTTATGCCTGTTCTCAGTGTTGTGTGTGTAAAATTTATATCTGTAGTGGCTGTGTCAATGCCCAACATTTTGTTTGTCAATTTATTGTAAATGTTATCTTGCCTAATATTTGCGATAAAGTTGAACTTGCCAAGTTCAAATCTGTAGAAAGCATATACACCTGTACTATATTGATTTATCAGATTATTTGCCAATAGTGAATCAGTTTCGATATTTGTTTCATCGGTGCTTTCTACACGATTAGTATCAGATGCACTTTGCAATTTGTATAAATTGATGTTTTGAAATTTCACATCACTTCCGAAGCCGAAATGATGCGTTATATTGTTTTGATTTAGTGAGATATTATATTGTAGTCCTGCTCCCGGGTCTGTATAATTCCGGTAGCCTGCATATTTATTGCTGGTCTCTTTGTACCTCCATGTCCTATAATAAACATAAGCCTTGATGCTTTGTGAATTGTTTATTTTGTAATTTCCTGTTATTCCCCAAGTTGTCCTATTTGTTTTTTGGTATTCGTTAAAAGGATTAGCATCGGGATTTGCTTGTCTTGGATTGCTCAATTGATTTAAGTTTAAACCTTCGGGGTTTTGGTGAAAATAATCGGTATGAGAAATTATTTGGGTCAATCTTAATTTTTCCGAAGGTGTGAATTTTAATTTTTCGTAAATGTTATTAGCCCAAAATGCTTGGTGGTCTCTGAATCCGTTTCCTGCCAAGTGTGAAATGTTTATGTTGTAATTTAGTGAATTTGAAGTTCCACCGATTTCTGCCAATGTTTTATGAAAGCCGTAAGACCCAAAATGTTGACTGATTTTTACTCCCAAAGGTTTTTTGGGTCCGTTATCGGTAATAATGTTTATTACGCCGGCAGCAGCACCGCTTCCGTACATACTGGCTGCAGGGCCTCTTATTACTTCTATTCTTTTTACATTTTCCCAGTCCACATTAAAAAGGTCGGGAGCAAACCCCGAAGGGTCATTAAGTGGGATACCGTCTAACAATACTCCGATTCCCCTGAGTCCTTTTTCTGTTAATATCCCTTGACCGCGAATTGAGATATGAACCCTTTCCCCGTCATGTGGATTTTCCACTCTAACGCCGGGAACAAGGCTAAGTGCTTCGTCGGCAGCAATTGATTTGGGCATAAAATCGAGTTCCTTTTGCGAGACTAAAGAAATGGCACCGGGGTCATTTTTAATCTTTATAGGAGTTCTGTTGGCTGTTATTACGATTTCATTAAGTTTATTAACAGTATCTCGTTTTGTATTTTGTGCTTTTAAGTTGTAAATGCTGAAAAACACTAAAATTATATATATAAACTTTTTCATTTTCCAATAATTTTTAAATAAATAATTAATTGTTCTACAATGAATAACATTACGCTTTTGCGTACTAATAATAAAATAAGCAAAGATGTTTTTGCGACATGCAATACAGAAATAAAATCTCTGCCGGATAAAATGATATCTTAACTGCAATTAAGCTTGGGGTGGCGGTGTGTCTAAGTCATCATAGACAGAAGAGTAGAATTTACAGGGAATAATAAAAATAACCTTGTTTACAGTTAATTTACCGTAAAAGGTGTAACTCATCGGTACATATTGCATTGATATAAGCTTAACTATAATTTTTAAAGAATTTTTGTGGTCTTTATTTGTTCTTGTGAAACTTTCAATAAGTTGTTTCTCTTTAGAGTCGTCTATACAATAGAATATAGTTTTATTTTCCTTATCTTCTTTGTAAACAATGTCATACATATGGAAGTTGAGATAAAATTCTTTGTTTGCTTCAATCCATTTTATGTCTTTATTGCTTGCATCAACTGCAGTTAAAGCATTTACATGAACACCTTCCTTAATGGTTTGTTTTACTTCAGTTTTTATTTGGTATTGCAGAAGTTTGAAATACCAAAAAGAGAATAAATTCACCAGAGATAAAAGTAATAATATAAAAACAGAAGTTTTTTTCATTTCTTATTTTAGTGTTGTAAATGTAATAATTTTTTGATAAAGGAATTTGGGTCTAAACATATTTAAAAATCCAAACTTAAGCTCAAATAAAAAACTTTAGGCAATGCCACATCTCCGTCAATACCCCAAGCCCAATCGGCACGAATAAAATATCCCAAAATGCGGCTACGCAGACCGAATCCGTAACCCATAATATAAGGAGCTTTGTCTTTGTCCAGAATTACTGTGACCGGACCGTTGTTTATGACATCTGTGTTATATTTGTTTTCTTTGTCTGTAGGAGATGTGCCACTCCAAGCACTTCCTATATCATAGAATAAAATAAGTTGCAGATTCCTGAAAAAATCTGAATTTATTGGTCTTCGTGAAAAATAGCTTACAAAAGGCCATCTTATTTCATTGTTACTTAATAAAAAAGTTGTTCCGTTGCGGGCATTTTGTATGAAACCTCTCATGTCAGTGGCAATAGCTTGAAAAACATATGGTTTTGAATAATCGATAGGAGTTTCCCTGTCGAAAGTAGGTATTTTGTTAGAAAGGTTTATCCAGTTGTCCACTCCGCCTAAATAATAGATGAGTAACTTGTGACCGAAAGATTTACTCCCGGCAATTCTGTTTGCGAAAATAAGATTTTTATGAATTTTGGTATAATGACGAAAATCAAATCCTACAATGTAAATATCGGTTTTTTTCTCTAACAGTTGGTTGTAGAATTCCCCGAAAACTTTAGCTCTTGTTCCTGAATAAAGATTAAGTCCGAGATTAAAAGTATTATCAAAAATGTATTCCAATTTCAAACCTTCCCAGTAAGTATTCTGTGTTGGTTTATTAAGATTTTGTATGTCTGTACTGAGAATTACATTACGGTCATACCTTGCATTCACTGTTGCTCTGATTGCACTTACTTGCGAAAACGGATATTTAGTTATGTACATCAAATTGTGTGAGTGTGTTTTTATTAGGGTGTTGTCTGAGGCATTCAAATATGCTTGCCTGTGAAAGACCCATTGTTTGTCCCTACGGCTTTTTAAGTTTTCGAGGCTTACTAAATACTCATTACTGTCGAAATTTCCTGCAAATCTCACCCCTCCTGTTATACGGTAATTTTCAAAAAGATCGACCGCTCCTATTTTAAACAAAACATTAAGCCCGGGATTAAAGTAAACGGCACTTCCTGTAAATGCTTGATAAGAAGTATTAAGAAAACCGAAGTCAATTTGGTTTACCACATAGTTATTGTAAAAAGAAGTAAGGTATAGTTTAGGTTTTTTAATCTCATCATTACGGGTTGGTGCAATACTGTCATTTTTTACAGCACTGCCCATTGAAACAGTTTTAAGTCTTTCTGCCGAAACTGTAAATATATAATTGTTTATATCAATATTGGAAGTGTCCACCGGAGGAAAGTTGCCGTATTTAAAATCTTTTTTTTCTTTCGGAATTTCCTTCTTTTTACTCTTTTCTTTCTTCTTTTTTGCTTGTTTTATAATTTCCTTTTTAAAAAGCGTTAAATCCGGATGTTTTATGGAATCAGGGTTGTAATTTTTAGTGTCGAGAATTGTTACCACATTTGCACCGTTATTGTAAAAGATTGTCGGTAATAAATGTTTTGCTTCAAGTGAAAAATCTTCAATATTCCGGTTAAAGTTCGAAATAGGATAAGTATTGGTAAAATATCTGTAATGAATTGCCGTATCAATATAACTAATAGTGCTGTCAAATTTTGAAACGGCAAAATTCACAATTCCGTTTGTGTCGCTACTGTGCAAATATGTATTTGTAGCAATCTGCCAAGCATCATTTTCGTTGGATAGCGGAGTGTTTGTAATTTTTGTTAAAGTGGCAGGTTGAGAAATCGGCTTACTCTTAAAGTTTGCAATATATAAATCGTAAGTATTTTGTAGTAAACTGTCTTCATTGGCAGGATTTTGTTCTGTTTTACGGTTTGATTCAAAAATTATATTTTTGCCATTGTCAATAAAATGAGGTTCTAAATCATCTGCTGCATCATTTGTAATAGAAGTAAAAGTATTTCCTACTACATTGTAAACAACTATATCCGAATGTCCGTTACGAACTACGGACATTGCTATATTGAAGCCGTCAGGGGAATAATCCATACTCAAAACTTTTTCAATGTCAACCAGATTTTTTGTATTAATGTTTTTTTCTTCTGTATCATAAATATTAAATAATACATTGCCTTGGTATTCTTCCGTAAAAGCAAGAGTTTTACCTGTTGGATGCCAGGCTATTACAGGATTTGTATAATCGGTTATTTGCTGTAATTTGTTGCCTCGTCTGATGACTTTTGTTCTTTTGTGAGTAGAAAGATCTTCAATCCATATTTTTGTTTTGCCGAGTTCATTTGTTACATAAGCAACCATATTTGTATTTGTAGGATTTACAATTAAATGTTGATAAACCCTTTGCTTTTTTACCTTTTTTATAGAATTGGGAAAATTGACGGGTTTTCTTTTGCTGTCTTCAGCATAGTATCTTTGATCAAAGAAGTTTAACCATTCCATACTCAGCATTTTCATACCCGTTCCCAATACAAAAATAAACCCCGACTCACTGTTTTTGCTGAGTTTTGTGATATAAATTATGTTCGGAATAGTGTTCTTTCCGTATTGTTTTGAAATAAAATACCAAATGGAATGACCTGCATATTTCGCATCATCACCTGTTAGTGAATTAAAATATTCATATCTGCCGCTTAATATGCCGTCTTTAACTCTATTGTCAGTTTCAATATCCCACTCATCAGCCAAGTAAGCAGCTAATCCGCTTAAAAACCAATCGGGAAAAGACATTAAGGTACTGTTTGCCAACCTTGTTTTGAAAGAAGTACCGAAAATCATTTCATTAAGGAAGATTTTTGAAATTTCTTCCCGAATTTGCTTTTCAAATTTGCGATGATCCCCTGCGAAATAAACAGAAATTTTGTTTTCAATTACTTGTGTTGTGCCGCCGATGTTATATTCCTCGTCAGACGAGTTTAATCCTACATTTGATTGTCTGAAATCAGATAATTTATTGTAAACCAATATTAAAGCGCGCTTATGCAATTCATATTGAAAAAAATACTCAAGTTTATAAATTTGGTCTTGTGCAATTTTTGCAACAAAATCAGCAAGATTTTTTCCGTCTTGATAAAAATATATATCATACTTGGGATAACGATAGTATTGCCATACAAAATCGTTGAATTGTAAGCGATTTTTGCCAAATTTCATCTGATGGCCGTTATAAAATTGAGAGAAAGACAGAATAGGTATTGCAGTAAAAAGAATTATAAAAAAAAATATGTTGAAGCCTTTCCTCTTCATTTACAATATAACATTTCAAAGTTACAAAGTTATTCTTTTTTTGAAGACAAAACAATAGTGTTTACTAAATAAAAAATCCCGAGAGGATAAACCTGCCCGGGATAATTGAATCCTTTAATAAAAGCCGAGTCATGAAAAGGATACGTTTGCAAAGTAAAACTAAACTCAGCAATCAACCATGTTTTTTCGTCTTCTCTTTGTCCGAATTTAACAAAACAATACCATTTTTAACAATTGACACATTCCCATAAGGTAAATTTACCAAATGGTTTTTATTATTTAAACTGAATTCAAGTTGTAAATGCAACTTTTGATTTAACAAATTTGATGCTAATTTTCTTGCCCAAGAAGTAGAACAAGCGGCTAAAGAAGCAAATTATGAGTTTAGCGGAATTACAAAACCTGTAGGCAACAGTAAATTATACTCACTGTCTTACGCTCAATTTGTAGTTCCCCTTGTAAAAGCTGTACAAGAACAGCAAAAAATCATAAATCAAAAAAACAACAAATTATCTTCACAAGAAGCCCAAATTGACAAATTGCGACAAGAACTTGAATCATTGAAAAAACAAAACGAAAAAATTCTTGATAAAATTAGATAAAACCCCAAAAGCTCCCTTAAATCGGGAACTTTTTTAATCTAACCTAATATCAACTTGCTGCCGTTTTTCTTCTTCTTTTTCTGGCTTTTACCCTTTCTATAAAGTCGGACAATACATTCATATAATTCATATATGCCTGATAAGGTGTGTCGTAAGGATTGAAATATTTATGAACATCACCGTCGCTAAACCACTTGGTACACATATAATAAAAATGGTCACTTGTTTGTAAATAAAGCCAATCTTTTTGTATTCCGGGGGCTTTAATGGTTTTTACATCATTTATAAGTGAATATAACTTCTGAAAAGCATCATCTTGCAAATCATTTCCTAACCAAGCTGTCAAATCCCGTTCTTCGTCAGCCCATGAAATAGGATAAGGAACATTGTAGCCTCCAACAGGCTCAAAGGTATTTACTACCTCCGTAGGTGTCATAAACCTGAAGTCTGTTTGCTCGAAAACAACCCTTGGCAACGCCCTCATAAAATCAAAGATCCCCGTTTCGGACCACTGGTGTTCGCCAAATGTTTCATAATCCATAAACAAGTTTATGATTTTTTCTTCTTCCGGAATTGCCTTGAGCCAACTTACATATTTTTCTGCAGTAAGAGGCCATTCACTCCAAGCCCTGTTGGAAAAACGGAATGCAATATCATCGCTCAACCTGAAATTTTTCAGCAATAATTTAAGTTTAGGATTCAGCACATTTTGATACAAATAATTCGGGCTTTTCCAACCCAACGTATGTTTAGCTCCTTCGGTAAGTTGGGCGATAAACCCCATATCCGCAACCATTCTGCCAATTTCATTTGAATATATCAACTCTGTGTTACGGAAAACTTTAGGAGTAACACCAAATAATTTTTTGACTTTATCTTTATGTAATTTTACTTGTCTGCGAAATTCTTTTTCGCTTACCAATGAAACTAATGAGTGTGGATAAGTTTCACTTAAAATTTCAACACTTCCGGTATCAACAAGCTTTTTAAAACTGTCAAGAACATCCGATGCATATTGCTCAAATTGGTCTAGTGCGGTTCCGGATATGGAAAATGAAACTTTAAAGTTTTCCCCGTATTCATTTATCAAATCAAGAAGCATTTGATTTGTTGGTAAGTAACATTTCTCTGCTACTTTTCTCATTATAGACTTATTGGCATAATCATCAAAATAATAATGATTTTCTCCTATATCAAAAAATCGGTATCTTCTTATTCGGTAAGGTTGATGTACCTGAAAATAAAAACAAATAGCTTTCATAAGGCAAGTCTTTTCTGCAAAAATACGATATTTCCATTTACTGTACTAATTTATTTGATGTAAAATAACTAAAAGTAGTTAATATTTTTTTACCGTCAACTTCTATCTTTATGTTGAATTTAAATTAAAAAAATATGAAAAAGTATTTATTATTACTTGTAACTGTATTTGTTGTTGCTTCTTGTTCAAACAATAATGATTCTACAAATAAAACAGGACAAGCGATAAAAGACACCGCAAAACAAAACTTGTCTGAAAATAATGTTAAAAACATTTACGACAATTTCGGAATAATAAAAGTGAAAGACCCTTTGGCAACCCATATCGGTTATCTTGCCGATAGTGCAGATGTATTCTTTATATCACTTATAGATGTGGGTAAATTTCACGGTAAAGTGTGCCCGGGTATTGCAACAGGATTTAAAATGATAAAAGATGTGTTAGATAGTCTTTACGGAGATAAAATACCAGTAAGAGGAAATATAAAAGTGGCTTGTTCCCGCGGTAGCGACTTGTTGGATGTTGCAGGATACATAACGGGTGCCAGAAACAATATCGGTAGGGGAGAAATTAATCGTGGTGATTTGGTTATAGATACAACTTTGAATCCACATATTTCAAAAGCATTTGCAATGGTTTTTTCTCGTAAGGATAATGGTAAAATGTACAAGGTAATATTTCACAAAGACAGACTTTTGACACCTGAAGACAGGGAATTTATTTTCTCTGTTGACAAAGAAGTTTTTGCTAATCATGCAGATAGTGCTACTCAAGCTAAATTTAAAGAAATTGTACAAAAAGAGGTGAAACGTACTCTTACCGAAGGACCTTGTAAGGGTGTTTATGAGATAACAAGATGTAAAGATTATAAATTTAACTAATTGTTTGGGGTAAAGATGTTTTATACGTTTTAAAAGTGTGTAAAATCAAAAAGCCGCCTTTCAAAAGCGGCTTTTTTTAAAGTAAGATTTATTTTATTGCAATTACATTGATTTTACAAAATTCAAAACTTTGTCATAATCAGGTTCCTCAGTAATTTCAGGCACAATTTCCTTGTATGCAATCTTTCCGTCTTTGTCTATTATAAAAATTGCCCTAGCACTCAAACCTGCCAAAGGTCCGTCAGCTATTAACATTCCGTATTTTTCAGATGCTTCTTTGTTCCTAAAATCAGATGTTACATCAACTTTGTCAATACCTTCTGTAGAACAAAATCTGCTTTGTGCAAACGGCAAGTCCATCGACACTATTGTAAAGTCTATATTTCCTAAATCTGCCACTTTTTGGTTGAATTTCCTCGTTTCGGTAGCACAAACTTCGGTATCCAATGAGGGCACAAAAGCTATAATTTGAGATACCCCTTTAGAGCCTCCGATTACTTTTTCACTAAGGTCATTTTTAATCACTTTAACTTCGGGAGCAACATCTCCTACATTTCGTTGTTGACCTGTAAGACTTACTGTATTTCCTTTTAATTTTGTTGTTTCCATAACTTGAATATTTAATTTTTTTCAAAAGTAAATAATAAAGTTCGACTGCATTATAGCTTATTTTCGGTATTTCAACTTCTTATCAAAAATTAACTAAAAGTAGTTATTGGTAACTAATTCAATATTATGTTACCTTTGTTAAGAATTATCCTTATTAAAATTTTCACAAATGCACATAGTTATAGCCGGTAATATCGGAGCAGGAAAAACTACATTAACAAAATTGTTGGCACAGCATTACAAATGGGAACCTCATTTTGAAAATGTAGATGATAATCCTTACTTGGATGATTTCTACAGGGATATGAAAAGATGGTCTTTCAACCTTCAAATTTTCTTTTTGCGTACACGGTTTCAACAAATTGTGGAAATTCAAAAGTCAAACAAAACGGTAATCCAAGACCGATCCATTTATGAAGATGCATACATTTTTGCACCGAACCTTTATGAAATGGGACTGATGAGCCACCGTGATTTTGAAAATTACAAAGAATTGTTTGAACTTATCAGCTCACTTGTAAATACACCGGATTTACTGATTTATCTTAAAGCATCCGTAGCCACGTTAGTACGGCAAATAGAAAAAAGAGGCCGGGAATACGAAAAAAACATAAGCATAGAGTATTTAAAAAAACTCAACGAAAAATATAACAAATGGATAGAAACTTATAATAGCAGTAAGCATATTGTTATAGACGTTGACCACATAAATTTCATAGACAACAAAAAAGATTTCGGATATATTCTTGAAAGAATAGATGCAGAACTTTACGGATTATTTTAATTATGACCAAGAAGCAATTATATAAAGCTGTTATAGAATATTTTGAAAAAACAATGCCTGCACCCGAAACGGAGTTGCATTATAAAACCCCTTATGAACTTATGGTAGCGGTAATGCTCTCCGCACAATGTACAGATGTAAGGGTAAATAAAATTACACCTGCTTTTTTTGAAAAATATCCCGATGCCGAATTTTTAAGCAAAGCCTCCCCACAAGAAGTCTTTGAACTGATTAAGTCGTGTTCTTATCCTAACAATAAAGCAAAACATTTGATTAAAGCTGCTCAGATGCTTGTAAGTGATTACGGAGGCAAATTACCCGACAACATAAATGATTTGCAAAAATTACCCGGAATAGGCAGGAAATCTGCAAATGTACTGATATCAATTATTTATAATAAACCTGCTATTGCTGTTGATACTCATGTGTTCAGGGTAGCAAACAGGATTGGATTGGCAAAAGCAAAAACTCCTCTTGGAGTGGAAAAACAACTGTCAGAAGGATTCCCTAATGAACTTTTACCTAAAGCACATCACTGGCTGATATTACACGGCAGGTATGTGTGTAAAAGTAAAAATCCCGCTTGCGACAAATGCGGGTTAAAAGACATTTGCAATTATTATAAAAAAAAAAAAAAAAAAAAAC
>JALTDM010000264.1 GCA_027074135.1 Bacteroidales bacterium | reverse complement strand
TCCTTGGCAGAATTAAATATTGGTCAAACAGGCATCATAAATAGATTAGCTAATGATGACTCCCATTTTATCATTTCGATAACAAAAACTGGCATTACCAAAGGAAGAATAATAACAAGAATATCTGAAATGACATACAATGAGGACGAGAGTCATAAGGTACATTTTGAGAGAAGGGGATTAACTAAGAAAAGAAAATTATCAGAAGATCACACAAGAAAAACATTATCTACCTATATGTTTTTCAGACTAGACAATTTTGGGAAAACAGTAGCTTTGTTGAAAAGAGAAGCTCAACAAATTATCGTAAAAATTGATTGAGCTAGGTACAATTATTTAAAATCACAAGGAGGTGATTGTTATGGGAGCAAAAATCAATGAGGTACGAATTGTATTTCCTTATGACTGCAATAATTTAGCATACTTGAGAAGGCCTGAAGTTGTATGGTTAGCTACACATTATTGTTCCTACTCTCGTTACAGACGACCATCGTATCTAGAGAATTATGATTGTTTTTTAGAGGAACACCCAGAATTAAAGAGGCGTTTTCCCTCTCGTCTTGGTTCTCTTAATAAATTGAATAAAAAAGACATTATACAGCTAGCGACTCACCATTGTAGAAAGATTCAGTATTCTACTCCGCTCTATATAAGTAACTACAAATGTTTTGCAAAGGAACACCCAGAACTTATAGAAAGAGTGGGCTTTCTGGATATAGAAACTTCTAACTTCGATGCTAATTTTGGTATTATGCTTACTTATTGCATCCTAGACAGTAAGACAGGAAAAATTTTACATGGCCAGATTAATAAAAATGATATTATAAAATATCCGGATGATAAAACCGATGCGAGAATAGTTAAAAAATTAATAAAAGATATACAAAAATTTGATAGATTAGTGACTCATTATGGACGTAAATTCGATATTCCATTTATCCGTACTAGAGCGATTACTGATGGTATAGAATTTCCTGGTTTTGGATCAATCGCTAACGATGATACTTGGTTGATGGCAAGAAGAAAATTAAAACTTAATTCTAACAGGCAAGACACGGTAGATAGAACTCTTTATGGAAACACTAACAAAACAAGAATAAATTTTAATTATTGGATAGCAGGCGGAAGAGGAAATAAAAAAGCACTGGACAATATTCTCGACCATAACAAACGGGACGTTCTTGCTTTAAGAAGAGTATGGGAAAAATTACATGAATTTGTTAGCAGACGCAATACATCTATTTAAAAAAGAGGTCGCCAGAAAGGAGATGGGTAAATGAGCCGTAAAATAAAAAAGACTAAGAGAAATAAACATCCGAAACGGCATTATTATTCAGAACAATTAAGAGAATCCAATCGTCATCATGTAATACCTCAATCTCGACTCAAAGACAATAATACAAAGACTATTCTTATTCCTAAGACATTTCACGATGCATGGCACAGGGTATTTGGTAATTTATATGGCCAGGAAATTCTTGAGTTTATTAGTGAATTTCAAAAGATAACGAGAGAGAAAGATGTTATAAATGAGGCTGATATAATTAATTTATGGAATAAGGTTAAATCTCTTAATCTTAATGCCACTCAACATATCGAGAATATGGAAAGAAAGGAGGTAGAACCATTATGGCAGAGGAATTAGAAATCCAATGTAAATATTGCGGAGTGTATATGACTCCCGTTATTAAGGAAGGACATTTTTATTGTTCAGTATGCGGAACAGATATCACTGAACAGGTAAGGGAAATTGACCCAGAATACGTTGAAGAAATTCAACATTCCTCCTT
>JALTDM010000263.1 GCA_027074135.1 Bacteroidales bacterium | reverse complement strand
TAAATTACGTATTGCTTAACTTTTTTATCAAAACTTTTCTTTTTCGGCTTATTTCCCAATCTGTTAAGATACTTTCTATGAGCAAAATCAGGATTATACCTCTACCGTTTCGTTTATCACAATTTCTTTTTATTTCTCTTGATATAACAGACTTATTTTTACCTATTATATCAGCAATTTCTTTTTGTGTAAATCCTTCTTCCAACATTACTGAAATTGTGTATCTTTGTGTCTTGTAAATTTAATATTTACTTTTTTCTACTAAAAGTTGCATTTATTACTTGAATTGAGGAATTTAAATACTTTACAATAGATAATTTTACAAAAATAAAAATATTATAGTCAACTTTTGCATGAAGGTGTGTTCGTTATATTTTATGGTATATTCCGGTATATTAGTAAATAGAATTTTCCAGAAAAATATGTTGTTTGATAAAATTTACGATAAAGATAATCAAGTTAAAACAGACAGGGTTCTGGCTATTCTGCGGCACTAACTAAAAAACAGAAATAACCATTTTTTTGCACTTGTGCCGAAATTTAACAATTAGGTCTAAAAAATTAAATCTCACGAATATAAAAACCAACTCTACTTTATTTTCCATCTGTTTCCTTTATAGACTTTTTTCTTATTTTTGCAAGTCATTTACGAATACAGTACGAATTTATGGAAGCAATAACTTACGAAAACATAAATCTAATTAAAGACAAACTAAATCAAGCAAAAAATATAGCAATAGTTTCACACGAAAATCCCGATGGAGATACAATAGGTTCGGCAATAGCATTAGCATTGATTTTGAGAAAATTAAACAAAACTTCCTACTTGCTTATAAACGATAACATGCCGGAATTTTTGAGTTGGCTTCCAAGTGCAAACGAATACACGGTATATGAAGAAAATCCCGAAGAAGTGAAAAAAGTTCTTGATACTGCAGATGTGCTTATTCACGTTGATTACAACAGTTTGAGCAGAACAGGAAAAATGGAAGATTACCTGAAAAATTTTAATAGATTTTCTATAATGATAGATCATCATCCCTCACCAGATAATTTAGCCGTTTATTCATTTTCGTTTCCGCAATGTAGCTCTACAGCAGAAGTACTTTACAACTTTTTGAAATTGGCAGACTGGACAAACTTGATAGACAAGAATATTGCTACTGCAATTTATGTAGGCATAATCACTGATACAGGCAATTTTACTTTCAACTCGTCGTCTCCTGCATTATTTCACATTGTGGCTGAACTTTTGGAAAAAGGTATTGACAAAGATAAAATTTACGCCAATGTTTTTTACAACTTTTCATACGACAGAATGAAGCTTGTGGGTTTTTCATTGAGCCAAAGAATGGTTTTTTGGACTGAGTATTTCACAGCTTTTATTCATTTGTACAAAAAAGACTTAAAGCAATTCAACCACCAAAAAGGAGATACCGAAAACCTTGTAAATATGATTTTTTACATACGCGGGGTCAAATTTGCACTTTTGCTGATTGAAAAAGACGGTTACATTAAAATGTCTCTAAGATCCAGAGGAGATTTCCCTGCCAATTATGTTGCCAAGAAATATTTTAACGGCGGCGGACATCTTAATGCGGCAGGTGGCAAATGTTATGCTTCTATGGAAGACACAATTACAAAACTTAAAAAGATATTGGAAAATGATAATGAGATTAAAAAACATATTTAAAATAATTTTATCTGTAATGGTAATTACTGAAATTGTAATATCTTGCAGTAGTAACAAAAAAACTGGTAACCCCGAACATTTTAACCCGCAAAAATACGAAAAGCCATTGGAAAAGGCCAATAAGTATTTGGTTAAGGAATATGCTGACAGAATTCAAAAATACGTTGACCGCCACGGCTGGAAAATGAAGCAGACAAAAACAGGCTTGTGGTACGAAATTTACTCTCACGGCACAGGGAAAAAGGTAAAAACAGGTGATGTTGTAAAAATAAATTATGATGTATATTTGTTGGACGGAACATTGTGTTATACTTCAGACAGTTTAGGTCCTAAAGAATTTCCTGTAGGACACGGCGGAGTGGAATCCGGTTTGGAGGAAGGAATACTTATGCTTAGGGAAGGAGACAAAGCTCGGTTTATTATGCCTCCATATATGGCTCATGGTCTATTGGGTGATGACAATAAGATTCCACCGTTAAGTATTATATTGTATTATGTAGAAGTACTCAAAGTTTATGACAAGTAAAATTTATAAAATATTGATTACTTTATTTTTACTCGTTTCTTGCACACACGAAGTTAAAAGCCCTTACCTAGGATACAAAATGATAGGTCCACACCTCTTTTTTAAATTCGAAAGTATGCAAAACGATACTCAAATACCTTCTCCCAAAGACTTTTTAATTGTAGATATTTCTTATGCTTTTTTTGATAACGACAGCGTATTTTTTCATGGTATTCGTAAATTTCAATTAAATAACCCTTCTGATATAAATAGTATTAACAATGCCCTTTTTAAACTCGGTAAAGGTGACAGTGCAACATTGATTGTAAATACAAAAATTTTTTTTGAAAAAGATTTGGATACAGTTGTTCCCCCTTTTCTATCAAATGAAAAAAAATTGTACATACATTTACGAATAAAAAATATAGAGCCATACGGGAATTTTGTGGACAGTGTGAAACGTATGACAAACTGGATAAGTAAAATAACAAAAGATGTTCCCTCTCAAGATACTTTTGTGGAAAAACTTGCGTTATTCGGCAAAAGAGGTGGGATAATTAAAATGCTTGTAGATAGCGGAAATGGAATACAAATTGAAAAAGGCGACACTGTTTGTATAAATTACGAAGGTTATTTTTTTGATGGCAGGGTCTTTGATTCCACTTTCAAAAGGTACGACCCGTTTTGTTTTGTTTACGGAAGCGAAAAACAAGTTATTCCCGCCTTCGAAATAGTATTGAAAAAAATGGAAGAGAAAGAGAAATCTTTGTATATTGTTCCGGCAGAATTGGCATTTGGCAATAAAGGGGTAAAAGGAATTATACCTCCTAATACCCCTCTCGTGTTTTTATTACAAGTTGATACGATAAAAAAATCTAATAGTTATGAAAACTAAAAGACTGTTAACAGGATTAATTTTTTTATTGCCTGTAATTTTATTGTGGTCGTGCGGAAGCAATAAAGGAAATAAAGGTTTCAAAGTAATCAATGGCATAAAAACAAAATTTTTTGTTCATAACGAAGATGCTCCAAAACCTAAACCGGGTGATATTCTTGTGCTAAAACTTAAGTACACTACAGCAAATGATTCGGTAATATTCGATTCTAAAGACATACCAACATTCAAAATGAGGCTAAACAAATCAAATGCCCGTATTCCTACCATAGATGATGCGCTTGCAATGCTTCATGTAGGTGATTCTGCAGAATTTATTATTGATGCTGAAAGTTTTTATGTGGTAACCAGAAAGACAGTATTGCCCAAACAATTCAAACGTGGGGATATTCTTAAATTTTATGTAAAACTTGATGATATTCTCACCAAAGAAAAATACCTTCAAGAAGAAAAGAAAAAAGAAGTTAGAAATGTACAAATTGAAGAATCGGAAATCAAGCGCTATATAACACTCTCAAATATAAAGGTAAAGCCTGACTCAAGCGGAATTTATTATATTGAAAAGAAAAAAGGTAACGGTCCGCATCCCGAACCCGGGGATAAAATAACAGTAAATTATGTTGCGTCATTCTTGTCCGGACAACCTTTTGACGATACATATGAACGAGGACAACCTTTTACATTCACTTTTGGAATAGGACAAGTTATCCAAGGTTGGGATATTGCATTTGCCAAAATGCAAAAAGGTACAAAAGCGACTATTATTGTTCCTTCAAGACTTGCATATGGACCAAAAGGTTACGGTAATATTATACCTCCTTACACACCTCTTGTGTTCGATATAGAAGTATTAGACATCCAAAAAGCAAAAAAATAAAATTAAGAAACATATATAAAAAATTTACACACAAATAATGATTATTTTAGCAATTAAATAAATTTAACAATCACCCACCTTAATCCCCACTCAAGGGAGGAAACTTAGCTTATCCCCTTAAGGGGAGATACAGAGGGGTGACAACAACATTTTGAAAAAAAATATAAAGATGAAAAGAAAATTAACTATTACGGCATTTTTAATTTTAACACTAAACTTTTTAGTTATGGCACAAAACGAAGATCTTAAAGATTTTAAACAAACCCCTTCCGGTCTGAAATACAAAATTTTAGAACACGGCAAGGGGAAACAACCTGAAAAAGGTTCAATCGTGGAAGTTCACTATAAAGGAATGTTCATGGACGGAAAAGAATTTGATAATTCTTATAAACGTGGCAAACCTTTCAAATTTGTTCTTGGAGAAGGACATGTTATCAAAGGTTGGGATGAAGGTATTGCACTACTTCATCAAGGAGACAAAGCTGTTTTCGTTATTCCTCCTGAACTAGGTTACGGCAGTAGGCAAGTAGGTCCTATTCCGCCTAACTCAACACTTAAGTTTGAAGTGGAACTTATAAGCGTAAAAGACCCTATAAAAATTGAGCCTTACGATGTAAAAGGGAAAGACACAGTTACAACAAAAGACGGCTTAAAATATATTGTGGTAAAATCAAATCCTGCGGGAAAGCAACCCCAAAAAGGTGACAAAGTAAAAGTTCATTACACAGGTTATTTTGAAGACGGAAAAATTTTTGATTCTTCCCTAAAAAGAGACCAACCACTAGAATTTACCGTAGGAGTAGGTCAAGTTATCAAAGGTTGGGATGAAGGCATTATGCTTATGCACGAAGGCGAAAAATACAGACTTATTATTCCTTATCAACTCGGGTACGGCGAAAGAGGTTATCCCGGTGCAATACCGCCAAAAGCCACACTCATTTTTGATGTGGAATTGCTGGAAGTGGAATAAAATTTCGTTACACATAAAATTTCAATGAACTCCCGCCACAACGGTGGGAGTTTTTATTTTCCAAATTGCCACAAATTTATGCTTGCCAATTAACTAAATAATATACTTTTGCAGCAAATTTAAACATACTGAAATGGACAAAATCTTAATCATAGACTTCGGTTCTCAATACACACAACTTATTGCAAGGAAGGTAAGAGAACTTAATGTTTACTGCGAAATTCACCCGTTCAACCACTTTCCCGAGCCGGACGAATCGGTAAAAGGTGTTATTCTTTCAGGCAGTCCTTTTTCGGTTAGAGATGAAAACGCTCCAGATATTGATTTTTCAAAAATAAAAATGGGAAAACTTCCTGTTTTGGGCATTTGCTATGGTGCACAACTTATCACACAAAAACGCGGCGGACTGGTAGATAAATCCAAATACCGGGAATACGGAAGAGCAGAACTCATTATCACCGACGAAACTTCACACATATTCAAAGGCATAAGCCAAAACTCACAGGTGTGGATGTCTCACGCCGATACAATTATTACTTCTGCACAAGGTGCAAAAGTAATCTCAAAAACAAACAATATTGATGTTGCTGCTTTCAAGATTGAGAACGAAGAAACATACGGTTTGCAATTCCACCCCGAAGTGTTTCACTCTACAGAAGGTCAAAAAATATTGAAAAACTTTGCAATTGACATTTGCGGAATAAAGCCCAACTGGACTCCGGCATCATTTGTAGAAAGCACAATAGAAAACCTAAAAAAACAATTGGGAAACGACAAAGTTGTACTCGGTCTCTCAGGCGGAGTGGATTCTACTGTGGCGGCAATGCTCTTGCACAAAGCAATAGGGAGCAATTTATATTGCATATTTGTAAATACAGGACTTTTGCGAAAAAACGAGTATGAACAAGTACTTGATTCGTATCAAGGTATGGGGCTAAATGTAAAAGGAGTTGACGCTTCAGAAGAGTTTTTGACTAAACTGGATGGAGTGGAAGAGCCTGAAAAGAAAAGAAAAATTATAGGTTCAACATTCATTGATGTCTTTGAACGAGAAGCAAAACAAATAAAAGATGTAAAATGGCTCGGACAAGGCACCATTTATCCCGATGTAATTGAATCCGTTTCGGTCAACGGGCCTTCGGTAACCATAAAATCACACCATAATGTAGGCGGACTTCCCGAAAAAATGAACTTAAAAGTGGTTGAGTCTCTGCGACTTTTATTCAAAGATGAAGTTAGGCGTGTAGGTAAAGAATTAAACATACCAGCAGAAATTTTGAACCGTCATCCTTTCCCCGGACCGGGTTTGGCAATAAGAATAATCGGACCTATTACAAAAGAAAGAGTAAAACTGCTTCAAGAAGCTGATGATATTTTTATTTCAGCACTCAAAGAATTTAATCTTTATGATGAAGTATGGCAAGCTGCTACAGTACTTTTGCCGATAAAAAGTGTAGGAGTAATGGGTGATGAACGCACTTACGAAAATGTAGTGGCACTCAGAGCGGTAAATTCTACCGACGGAATGACAGCCGACTGGTCAAGATTACCTTACGATTTTCTGGTAGAAGTATCAAACCGTATAATAAACAGGGTAAAAGGCATAAACCGAGTTGTTTACGATATCAGTTCCAAACCTCCTGCAACTATCGAATGGGAATAATACCTTAATCTTGTTACCCAGCAGGTAAATATTTTTTTGTATGTTTGCCATTAGTTAAAAAGCAAAATTTTACGATTATGACAAAAGAAAGAGCAGCACAGATAGTAGGAAATCTCGGATACATCATAGATATTGACGATGAAATTAAAGGTCTCGACCTTGTAAAAGAAATTGAAAAACTGAAAAAAGAAAAAAATGCTGTAATTCTTGCTCATTTTTACCAACGACCCGAAGTTCAAAATATAGCGGATTTCATCGGAGACAGCCTAAAACTATCGCAAGAAGCAGCTAAAACAAAAGCGGATATGATTGTTTTTGCAGGTGTTCATTTTATGGCGGAAACAGCAAAAATTCTTTCACCGGATAAAAAAGTATTAATACCTGACCTCAATGCAGGTTGTTCACTGGCAGATTCAATTACCCCTGAAGGACTGAAAGAACTCAAAGAAAAATATCCCGACCATATGATTGTTTCTTATGTAAATACATCTGCAGAAATAAAAGCAATGACCGATTTGATTTGTACATCGTCAAATGCTTTGAGACTTATACAAACCCTTCCGCCGGAACAAAAAATAATTTTTACTCCCGACCGCAATTTAGGTTATTATGTAAAATCACTTCTGGACAAATCCGATGAAGAATTTGTGATTTGGAACGGAGCTTGTCATGTGCACAACGGCTTCAACAAAGATGCATTTGAGTACATGAAAGAAAAATATCCTACTGCAAAACTTATTGCACATCCCGAATCACCTAAAGAGATACTTTTGCTTGCAGACTTTATCGGTTCAACTTCTGCATTGCTAAAATATGTAACCGAAAGCGAAGACAAAGAATTTATCGTTGCAACCGAAGAAGGTATTACTTATCAAATGAAAAAGAAAAATCCCGACAAAATTTTCCATGTATTGGGTAGTGCAACTTGTGCTTGCGGATTCTGTGAATTTATGAAAACAATCACTCTGGAAAAACTTTATCTGACACTTAAATACGAAGTCCCTGAAATAATACTCGATAAGAAACTGATAGAAAAAGCTTATCTCCCTATTAAGAGAATGCTTAGCATTTCTGAAAAATTGGGGTATTGATTTTATATATGGAAATAAATCAAACTAAATTATAAAAATATTACTTTTGCTCTATAAGCACTTGCTATAACTTTATCTTTACAAAATAAAAACAACCATTTATCAAATTTTTTCGTCTTTATTGAATAAGTAAATCCCATCAAACGATTTACTTATTAATTTTGTATTAAATAAAATGTTAATTATGAAAAGGATATATTTTTTAATGGTAGGAGTATTTTTCTCCATGATGATTTCAGCACAGGTGAATTATAAAAGTCTGCTGAACAAAGGAACAAATAATATTACTGTAATAAAGTCGGATATTAATAATTTGTCCGGGATATTCTCTTTAGAAGACTTGAAGGCATTTAAGGTAAAGACCAAATATGAAGATTTTACACAATTAACCGGCAATGGATTAGTAAAAGATTTTACTGAAATAGGTAAACCAATGATTCCTGTTTTCAATAGACTTATTGAAATCCCTGGGAATGCAAACATATCAATAAATATAATAAAATATGACAGCACGATAATTGATCTGAACAAAGCAGGGTTAAATAATGTACTAATACCGACTCAGCCCTCAATGCCAAAAAATATTGATCCTGCCAACTTCCAGTTTAGATACAACAAATCGGCATATACAACTAATAAATTTACAGGTTATCCACTTGTGCGTGTTAAAAAACTTGGTAAGATGAGAGGTGTAACTCTCGGCAGGCTTATTATCTCCCCTATCTCTTATAATCCAATAACCAATCAGCTTATAGTTTATACAAATATTGGCTTCAATATTAACTTCTCTAATTTTGACAAATCTCAACTGTCATACGATTACAAAAGGTTTTATTCTCCATACTACAATTCTTTGTTCTCAAAGATATTATTAAATCACAATTCAATAGAAAAAGCTGTTCTCACAAAAGATGAAATCACATCTTATCCTATAAAAATGGTAATAATTACTGATCCGGCTTTTGTAAATCAACTTGATCAATATATTTATTGGAAACATCAAAAAGGTTTTAATACAATTATTGCAACAACTGATGACCCTAATGTAGGAGATACTACAACTACAATACATAATTACTTACAAAACCTATATACAAATGCTACACCGACAGATCCTGCACCTACTTTTGTTTTATTTATTGGAGATATAGATCAAATACCTGCATATTATAGTGATGCAGGATATTATAGCAAACATACAGATTTATATTATTGTACTTTTGACGGCAGTAACGATATCTATCCTGATATGTATTATGGAAGATGGTCCGCAGAAGATTCTACGGAACTCCAAGCATATATAGATAAAACCCTTGAATATGAAAAATATACTATGCCGGATGATTCTTATTTAGGTAAATCTGTACTTGTTGCAGGTGTTGATGATAATAATGCACCAACTTATGGGAATGGTCAAATAAATTATGCAAGCGATAATTATGTAAATGCTTCTCATAATTTTACAACTGTTTATGAATATCTTTACGGTTCAGGTACTCCTATAACATCAGATAATTCCGTGGCGGCAGACTCCATTCATGCAGAAGTAAGCAGAGGTGTAGGGTTTGCAAATTATACAGCTCATTGTTCTCCTGATGGTTGGGCAGACCCGAGTTTTTCACAATCAGATGCTCTTGCATTGCAAAATGCACATAAATATTGTGTAATGATGGGGAATTGCTGTCAATCCAATAAATTTGATGCTTCTGACGCTTTTGGAGAAGTTATTACACACACACCTAATAAAGGATGTGTTGCATATATTGGTGCAAGCCAATACTCTTTGTGGGACGAAGATTTCTGGTTTGCTGTTGGTGCAACATCTGTAACATCTAACCCAAGTTATGATTCTCATCTCGGAGCATATGACCGAGTTTTCCACGACCACGGAGAAGACAACGCTGATTGGTATGAAACAACCGACCAGCTCATACATGCAGGTAATCTTGCGGTAACAGAAGCCGGAAGTAATAATGAAACATATTATTGGGAAATTTATCATTGTATGGGAGATCCTTCCATTTCTATTTATATGGGAATGCCAAGTGACTTATCTGTTTCATACAATAATATTCAACCGGTAGGTGTAAGTTCTTTAACAGTAACAACAGAACCGAATGCTTATGTGGCAATTTCAGATCATGGACAGTTACTTGATGCACAAGTTGTAGGAGCGTCCGGAAGTGTGACATTAAATTTTACTTCTGCAACACAACCGGATACTTTTGATATCGTTGTTACCAAACAATTTAAAAAACCTTATTTGGGAAAACTTTATTTCGTATCTACCAACAATGCTTATGTTTCTTTGATAAGTAATTCAATAAACGATTCATTAGGAAATAATAATGAAGAGTGTGACTATAATGAAGACATTTTCTTAAACATTTTATTAAAAAATGTTGGTCAGCAAGATGCAAATAACGTAACAGCAACTCTTACAACTACAGATCCGTACATAACTATAACAGATAGTACGTTAGATTGTGGAGATATTCCTGCTGATACGCAATTAAATTATAATAATGCATTTAGATTTTTAGTTGCCGATTCAATACCTGATCAACATCCTGCATCTTTCTCTTTAACACTTACAGACACTAACGATTCGGTATGGATTTATAATTTCAATCTTTTACTAAATGCGCCTGTTTTGAATATACCAATGTTTACAATAGATGACTCAAATGGTAACGGAAACAATAATGCTGATCCCGGGGAAAATATCATCTTAAATTTTACAAATAAAAATAACGGTCACTCTAAAACACCTAATGGTTCGGGAATATTAGCTTCTACGTATCCCAACATTACGATAAATACTTCATCGGTAAATATATATTCCGTAGCATCAGATTCTTCACAGATTTCATCTTTTCCTGTTAGTATTTTCTCATCTGCACAGGTTGGTGATGTTGCAAGTTTGACATATACTTGGAATGCGGCACCTTATACTTCCATCTACACTGGGACTTTAGCAATTGGACAAATAGTTGAAGATTGGGAAACTGATCCGTCAATTTTCAATTGGACTTCAGGAGGTTCCGCACCGTGGTATAGAGATAGTACAATTTTTTATGAAGGGAACTATTCAATGCGTTCCGGTAATATCGGAAACAATCAAACTTCTCAATTAATAATTACAGTCAATGTTATTTCGGAAGATGATTTGAGTTTTTATTACAAAGTTTCTTCGGAAAATAATTATGATTTTCTAAAATTTTATGTAGATGGTAATTCACTTGGTGAGTGGTCGGGTGAAGTGAATTGGTCACAATTCTCAACACCATTGCAAGTTGGAGAACATACATTAACTTGGAGCTACGAAAAAGATTACAGTGCAAGTGACGGAAGTGACGCTGCATGGGTTGATTATATTAAATTCCCACCCATCTCAGATATAACCGAAATAGAAAATATAATAGGAACCAGGAATGCTGAATGGAATATTTATCCGGTTCCTGCGCACAATAAAATCACTATTGACTACACATTGAAAAAAAATAGTGAAGTATCTCTTCAAATGTTTTCCGATAACGGTAGGCTGATAAAAACTATTGTTAAAACAAATTCAACGGGAGAAAACATTATAAAGGTTGATATTTCAAACCTACCTTCCGGTACATATTATATTAAAATGAAAGTTGGAGATGATACTTACATCAAAAAGTTTATCAAGGAATAAAAGGGATTTCTTTTAAATAAAAAATGGGGTGTTCGTCCAAGTCGCCCCATTTTTTACAGGTACTACAATTTGATTTTTAAACTCTAATTTTGGCATGAGATATAGTTGTAAATTGATAAAAAGTTATTCTTTATTATGTTGAACAATGAGGATAGATGAAAATCAACTTAGGATATTATCTAAAACGAATTGATTTCTTTTATTGCCCTATCGTAATTAGGTTTAACTTTTAGTGCTTTGTTCAAAAAGTATTTTGCCGAATCAATTTCCCCTATCGTTTTGTAAGCAATTCCCAAATTAACATAAGCATCCACAACAGTGCTGTCGTATTTAATTGTGTTCTTAAAATAAGGTATCGAGGCTTCGGGATGATCGGTGTAGAATAATATCATATATCCGAGATTAAAATATGCGTGGGCATATGTGCTGTCCATATTTTGAATAATGTAATCGTATTGTTCTACCGCTTTGGGATAATCTTTTGCTACTGTTTGGTAATAATACCCGAGGCTGAAACGAGGTTCAATATTTGTTGAGTCAATTCTTATTGCCGCCATAAAATATTCGGGTGCAAGCGTATCCTTTTGTTCCGTAGCAACAGCTCCAAGCATAAGGTAAGCATCATACATTTTCGGATCCGATTCTACAGCTTTGTTAAAGTAAAATTTTGCTTTTGTCGTGTCTTGTGTTTCCAAATATGCCATTGCCTTGTAATAATATGCTTTGGCATCGTATGGATAAAGGTTTATGGCTTGGTCTAAATATTTGTGTGCATTTTTGTAATCTTGAACCAAGAAATAAAGTTTTCCCAACTCTGTGAAAACATCGTGATTCTTTTTAAATCTTTTTGCTGCTGCTTTCAAAATGTCCCTTGATTTTTCTGACTCTGCTTTTACAATATAAAGATTTGCCAACTCTATATAATATTCTGGTTTGTTGGAATCTACTTTAATTGCGAGATTGAGGTCGTTTATTGCTTCATCAATATTTTTGCCTGCAAGTTGTAGTTTAGATCTTTTGTAAAAAAGTGTATCGTTTTTAGGATTCAGTCGGATAAGACTGTCCAAATCTTTTATGGTCAGATTTGTACTAGCCAAAATTTCTTTGTTTGTCAGAGAATTTTCTTTTTTTGCCTGTTGGGTTTTGTTGTTATTGTTTGTGCAAGAATCTAAAAAAAACACTCCTGCCGCAATTGACAGGAGAGCTATATATTTTAATGTTTTCATTTTGCTATTTGTTGTTTTTTTCTTTAAGAGCGGTTTTTACTTTTTGCTCAAGTTCTTCCATTAATTCCGGATTGTCTTTCAATAATTCGCGAACAGCTTCTTTGCCTTGTCCGAGTTTGGTATCTCCGTAGCTGAACCAAGCACCGCTTTTGTTAATTATACCAAGTTCTACACCCAAATCTATTATTTCACCTGCTTTGGAAATACCTTCTCCGAGAATGAGATCAAATTCTGCTTTGCGGAATGGAGGAGCAACTTTATTTTTTACCACTTTTACTTTGGTGCGGTAACCATAAACTTCGTCACCTTTTTTCAAAGAATTTCCGCGGCGGATGTCAAGCCTTATGGTAGCATAAAACTTAAGAGCATTTCCACCTGTAGTGGTTTCGGGATTGCCGAACATTACACCGATTTTTTCGCGCAATTGGTTGATAAATATGCAAGTGGTGTTTGTTTTGCTGATTGCTGCGGTAAGTTTACGGAGAGCTTGAGACATAAGCCTTGCTTGAAGTCCCATTTTGCTGTCGCCCATTTCACCTTCTATTTCGGCTTTGGGAGTAAGTGCAGCCACAGAATCTATTACAATTATGTCAATGGCTCCCGAGCGGATAAGACTTTCTGCAATTTCAAGTGCTTGTTCGCCGTTGTCAGGTTGTGATATGTAGAGATTGTTTACATCCACACCGAGTTGTTCTGCATAAAATCTGTCAAATGCGTGTTCTGCATCAATAATTGCAGCAATTCCGCCTTGCTTTTGTGCTTCCGCAATAGCATGAATTGCCAATGTGGTTTTACCGGAAGATTCAGGTCCGTATATTTCGATAATCCTGCCTCGCGGATAGCCACCTACTCCGAGAGCATTATCCAAAGTAATTGAGCCGGTAGGAATTACGGGTACATCTTCTACTTTGCTGTCGCCAAGGCTCATAACTGCGCCTTTGCCGTAATCTTTTGTTATTTTATCTAAAGTTGCTTTTAATGCTTTGAGTTTTGCGTCTTGTATTTTTTTATCCTGTTCTTTAGCCATGATTGAATATTTTATGAAGTTTTAATTTCTTTTTTACAAAGATACATCAAAAAATTGTTTAACCAGATTTTTATTTAAGACTAAAAAATATAGAAATCTCCGACATAATTTTGTAGCAGAAAAACTTTTACCTTTGCAAAAAAAAACAATCATGGCACTTACTGAAGAACAAGCTTGGAAAGCAATAGAAAATGTAATGCATCCATCTATAAACAATACATTGAAAAACTTGGGAATAGCAAAAGATTTGAAGGTGGACGGGAATACTGTGATTCTGACTATGGCAATTCCTTTCCCAAATATTCCGATTCTCAATGATTTGGCCGTTTCGTTGGTAGAGCCACTTTCTAATCTTGGGGCTGAAGTATATGTTGAAGTTGTCGTGATGACTGAAGAAGAAAAACAGAGATTTCTACAATTGGAACAAGAAGGTTGGAAAGAAGGTGAGACGCCGGCTTGCGGATAAATTATTCTTCCATCAGCTTATATGCATCTTTGAAACTTATCCTTCTTTCGCCGTCAAAAGCGGCAACAAAACAATCTTTAAAGCCTATTTTACGCAACTTGTTGTGATACTGCAGAGCTTTGCCCAAATCGGTAAATTCGCCCGAAGTATATTTGTAATAGCCATTGTGGTAATACCTCCACACTTTCAGTCCTTTGAAGCAAGCACAAGTTGGGGGCAGCGGCTTTTTTGATATTTTTATCTGGACACGGAAAACTACTTTGTGACCTGATTGGGTGTTTGTCTTTATCGTTTCTTTGGGTTTGTTTTCTGCAATTTGAGGTTTAAGTCCCGAAAAATCTTCTATTATCGGGTATTTTTTTCGTGCCGTCTTCCGGCTACAAGAGTTGAAGTGCCACCATTCCGTAGAGATGCCGGTAAAACCGGCTTTACGCATAACTTTTCGTAAAAGAAGACGGTTTTTATATTGCTGAACAGTGAGTTTGCCGAGTTTAAGGAATTTTTTTTCAAAATACGGATAAGCAAGTTCGCAAAAGCAATCGAACGGTGTGCCCATATCAAGCGGTTCTCCTGTAGAATCATTTATTATACTGACATCCACCGCTGCTCCAAAGTTATGCAACGAACCGTACTTTGGATTTGACAAATATTTGTATCGCACCCTGTCCGGAACATTTACCGAATCCCACATCCATTGTTGCACAATACGGGGTCTAACGGCATCATAAATTATCAGGCTGTACCAAGGTACGGTGTCTTTAAGGTAGTGTTGGGCTTTTACCAATTTATCGGCTACTTCTTTTTGCAAATATGCTTTGTCAAAGTCGCCGTACATATCACGGTGCATAAAATTGTCTGTAGTAGAATATTTTAATTCAACCTTAATGCTGCTGTCCAATTTTGTAACTTCTACAAGTCCGAGTGCAACAAGTTTTTTTTCAAACGGTGAAAGCTCAATTTTTTTTACCGTATCCTGTTTGTCAGTAGTTATTGTATCTGTTTTTATAACTGTGATTGCTGTGTCTTTTTGGGGTGAAACAATTATAGGTGCTGTTTTTCTTGAGCAAGACAAGAAAATGATACTTATAGTAAAAAAAATAGCATAAAGATATTTTACTGCACGATTTCGCATAAGCAAGTGTTTTCGGCAGGGTCATGAATTTGTGTGATTTTTACTTTTCTTACGGTATTTACAAGTCTGCTGTCAAAGTATGTTACCACTCTTATATAGTTTTCGGTAAGTCCGTAAATTTTTCCGTTTATTTCATCATTTTCAAACAACACCGTTCTAGTGGCACCAATATTTTTTTTCAAAAAAGCTTCTCTTTTTTTATTGCTAAGTTCGTGCAAAATCCTGCTGCGTTCCGAAATTACACGGTTTGGTGAAACAGGTTTCATTTTGCTGCTTTTGGCAAGCGGGCGGGGACTGTATGTAAACACGTGTAAATAAGAGAACTCGAGCGAACTTAAAAATTTGTATGTTGTTTCAAAATCTTCATCGGTTTCTGCAGGATAACCTGTTATTACATCAATTCCGATCCCGACATTTGCGATTTTCTCGTTTATTTCTTCAATCTTGTTCCTAAAAAGAGATGTATTGTAACGCCGTTGCATCAGCCTTAAAATCTTGTCGCTGCCCGACTGCAACGGTATATGGAAGTGCGGAACAAATTTTTCCGAATCTGCAATAAAATCAATTATTTCGGAAGTTATTAGGTTTGGCTCTATGGACGAAATTCTATACCTGATGTTCCCGTTAATCTTGTCAAGTGCTTTTATCAAGTCAAAAAAAGTTTCTCTGGTAGAATGCCCGAAATCACCGATGTTTATTCCGGTAAGCACAATTTCTTTTACTCCTTGTGCTACAATTTCTTCTGCCATGCGCACAACTTCAAACACGGGTGCATTGCGGCTGTGTCCGCGTGTATGCGGTATGGTGCAATAATTGCAAGTGTAGTCGCAACCGTCTTGTACCTTAAGGAACGAACGGGTACGGAATGAAATTGAATAAGACGGGAAAAAATCAGCATTTTCTTCTCTGATATTGTCATTGATTATCTCAGGTTTAATTTGTTTGGTAAGTGATTTAATATTTTCGGGAGTAAAAAAGTCTTTTTTGTGGAGGTTGTCCACCACAAAATCTACTTCAGGTATTGCATTGGCTATTTCTTCTGCAGAAGTCTGGGCATAACACCCTGTAACTATTACAATTGCATCCGGATTGTGTTTGATTGCTTGGCGAATCAGGTTTCTGCTTTTTTTGTCTGCCACATGGGTTACCGAGCAAGTATTTATAATGTAAACATCCGCTTTTTTCTTAAAATCTACGGTTTGGTAGCCGGTTGCTTCAAAATTTCTGACTATAGTATCACCCTCGGCAAAGTTCAGTTTGCAGCCGAGAGTGTGGATTGCTACTTTTCTTGCCATTACTTCTTACAACAATTTGCTTGCGAGTTCCGCCAAATAACTTCTTTCCCCTTTCACAAGATTTATGTGAGCAAATACATCTTGCCCTTTCATTCTGTCAGTCAGATAAGATAACCCGTTTGACCGTGTATCCAAATACGGAGAGTCAATTTGTTCTATATCACCCGTAAAAACAAATTTGCTGTTTTCTCCTGCACGAGTTATTATTGTTTTTATTTCGTGAGGAGTCAAGTTTTGTGCTTCATCCACAATAAAATAAACATTGGATAGGCTTCTGCCTCTGATGTATGACAAAGGTGTAATTATCAGTTTTTCATCTTTCAGCATTTCTTCTATGCGTGTATAATCTTTGCTGGTGGGTGTAAATTGTGATTTAATTACACCGAGATTATCAAAAAGCGGTTGCATATACGGACCTATTTTGCTTTTGATGTCTCCCGGCAGGTACCCAATGTCTTTGTTTGACAGTGGAACAATAGGACGTGCAAGCAAAATTTGATTGTATTTATTTCGTTGGTCCAAAGCTGCTGCAAGTGCCAAAAGGGTTTTACCTGTGCCGGCTTTCCCTGTTAAAGACACTAAAGGTATGTTATCATTCACTAGTGCGTGTGCGGCAAAAGTTTGTTCTGCATTCCTTGGTTGGATGCCATACATGTATCTTTTTTCTATCTTTTCTATGAGTTCTTCAGCTTGATTATAATATGTCAAGGCACTGTTAGTGTCTGATTTAAAAATGAAGTATTCGTTGGGCAGGGGTTTTTTTATGTAGTCTAAAAAAAGAGAGAAAGGTAATTTTTTAGAAGTGTAAAGTTTTTGAATTAATGTACTGTCAATGTTTTCTATTATGCGTATAGATTTGTAAATCTTTTTGTCCAAATCTATTACTTTGTCAGTTTCGTAGTCTTCGCTTTGTACTCCGAGAGCTTTAGCTTTCATTCGAAGGTTTATATCTTTGGATACCAAAATCACAGGATTTTCACGGTGATAATGCAACCATTCGGCTATTGCAAGTATTCTATGGTCAGGTATGTCTTCGGGAAAGGATTTTTTCCCAGTTTCAGAGAAATCTTTTCCCGTTTCGATAAATAACCTCCCCTTACCTTTCCCTAAAGGTACACCTTCGTTAAACAATTGTTTACCTGCAAGTTTGTCCAATTCACGTGTGAATTCTCGAGCCATATAATTTATAAGCTCATTACCTTTTTTGAATTTATCAAGTTCTTCTAAAGCTGTAATCGGAATTACAATGTCATTATTGCTAAAGTTGTAAATACACTTATAATCATGTAGCAAAACATTTGTGTCCAATACGAAAATTTTCTTTTTTGATGCCATTTTATTATAATTTATTATTCAAACCACGGATCATTGTGCAAATTGGTAGATGCAAAAATGTCCAATTGTGTAAATTTCAGTATTTCCGTTAAAAACTCTTTTTGCTTGCTAACAACCTTGTTTTCAGGTTCTTGTTCCAAAATTTGGTTGCATACATTTATTGCTTTACCATATTTGCCAATACGTTGATAAAGGTAAATAATTTCTTTTAATTCGTCAATGTTGTCCGATTCAAATATTTCATCGATTAGTTTTTCTGCTTCTTGAGCATTCCCGTCATCTATTAACTTACTTATATTTTTTATTTTGTCCATTTCAGATTACTTATATTGATATTTTGCAAAGTT
>JALTDM010000262.1 GCA_027074135.1 Bacteroidales bacterium | reverse complement strand
GCATAATAAAATCTTGAGTATATGAAAATTAAGTCAATAATTATAGAAGATGATAAGCTTTCTATGCAATTACTCCGAGAATTAGTTGGTAAAATAAGTTTTTTAGATCTTACAGCAACTTACGAATCTGCAAAAGAAGCTTTTGAACATATGGATAAAATCAAAGAGGCGGACTTGATCTTTTTAGATATTGAAATGCCGGATATGACCGGAATAGAATTTTTGCAAAATTTGGAAGTAAAACCCGAGGTTATTATTATATCCGGTAATCCTGAATATGCATTGGATGCTTTTGAATTTGAGGTTACAGATTATATACTTAAGCCGCCGACTTTACCGAGATTGTTGAAAGCATTGAATAAAGTTAAAGAAAATGTGACTATTAAGCAAAATAGACAATCTTTAATATCTGCAAATAAAGGCAAGGGAGAAAGCATTTTTATAAAAACAGATAAGGGTATAAAAAAATTTGATTTTAAGGATATTTTGTTTGTTGAGGCTATGGAGAATTATGTGAAAATCTGGAGTACGGATGGAGTATTTATTTCCCATAGTACAATGAAAAAAATGCGCGAAATTTTGCCTGATTATTTTATGCAAGTTCACAGGTCATATATCATAAATCTTAACCGAATTTCTTTAATACAGTCGAATGTGATTTCAATAGATACACCTCAAGGTAACCAAGTTATACCTATTGGTAAAAAGTACAGGGATGAATTGTACGAAAGATTGAATGTCAAATAGAGTATTGTGCTATGATTTCGTTGAAGAATTTTTTTTTGAGGAATGTCGCTCAAACTTCCCCTTCGCCGTTGATGCTGGAGATAAAAAAAGCAAAAGGTATTTATTTATACGGTACAGATGGTAAAAAGTATATTGATTTGATAGCAGGTGTTTCTGTAACTAATGTCGGACACCGAAATATACGGGTGATAAATGCCGTAAGAAAACAATTGTCAAAATTTACTCATACTCATGTGTATGGAGAACTTGTTTTGTACCCGCAAGTTAGGTTTGCGCAATATTTAGACAGTTTGTTACCTTACGAAATGAGTTCCGTCTATTTTGTAAATTCCGGGGCAGAGGCAATAGAGGGTGCTTTGAAACTTGCAAAAAAATATACAGGCAGAACCGAGCTTATCAGTTTTAAAAATGCTTATCACGGTAGCACTCACGGAGCATTGAGCATTCAGGGATCTGAAACATACAAAACGTCATTCAGACCATTGCTTCCCGATACAAGGCAAATTGAATTTAACAATTTTGACGATTTAAAATATATTACAGAAAAGACTGCTTGCGTGGTGGTAGAGCCTATTCAAGGTGAGGCGGGAATAATAATGCCCGAAAACGGATTTTTGAAAGTATTGCGAAAAAGGTGTGACGAAACCGGAGCTTTACTTGTGTTTGATGAGATTCAAACGGGAATCGGAAGAACGGGAAAAATGTTTGCCTTTGAAAACTTTGATGTTGTGCCTGATATTATTACATTGGCAAAGGCTTTTGGTGGCGGTATGCCGTTAGGTGCATTTATTGCTCCGAAGGAAATTATGGATTCATTAAAAGATAATCCTGCATTAGGACATATTACAACTTTCGGTGGCCATCCTGTTTCGTGTGCAGCGGGTTACGAGGCGATGAAGATTGTAGAAGAAAAAGGACTTCACATTAAGGCGGTAAAAAAAGGTGAATTATTTAAGGAACATTTAGTGCACGACAAAATAAAAGAGGTTAGAGGTACAGGCTTGTTTTTGGCTGTTGATTTGGGCAGTAGCAATTTGCTGTTTAAATTTATGGATAAGTCGCTTGAAAACGGTATTTTAACCGATTGGTTTTTGTTTAACGACAGGTCTTTCAGGATTACACCACCGCTGACTATTACTGAAGAAGAAATAAAAATTACCGTAAAGAAAATTTTAAAAACCCTTGATGAAATTTAATATGCGGTTTTTGACTTATTTAATTTTTTTGTTGCCCTTTTTCGTTTCCGCACAGCTTGTTGATATTGATAGTATAGAAAATAAGGGGCATATTGTTTTGTTGCTGCATCCTACCGAATCGAATATTAAGAATTTTTGTTGGCTTGTGGATACAGGGTTTATAGATATTGACAGTCTTACCATTATGGGAGTATGTTACAAGTATGACAATTATGATTTTTCGAAGTCGATTGATTATGTGAAAAATAATGATATAGGTTTTGTAAAATTTGTTGAGGTAAATGATAGTTTGGGTCAAGATGAAATTTTTAAGAAAAATGCTTGTACGGACGATTTTGAAAAATTGTTTGATGTGTCTGATGGTGTGATTTTTACGGGAGGGGATGATTTGCCACCGTATGTTTATGGGGAGCAAACATCGTTGCTTACTTCCAACAGTAATACTCTCAGGCATTTTTTCGAGTTGTCGTTTTTGTATCACTTGGCAGGTGCTTGGGAAAATGAAAGAGAATTGCCGTTGATGAACAAAAAGAAAGATTATGTGGTGTGGGCAATTTGTTTGGGTATGCAAACAATGAATGTGGCTTTGGGCGGTACATTGGTTCAAGATATTCCTTCGCAACTTTATTCGTGCAATACAGTGGAAGATGTGTTGAAACTTAATAATGATGAAAATCATAAGAATTATTACAACCGTTTACATCCTGAGCAGGGTTATGACGGAGGAACTTTTCACCGCATAAAGTTTACCGGAGAATCTTTTGCAAAAAAAATAGCTGATAAAACATCCAAAAGTGAGCCTTATGTTTATAGTTATCATCATCAATGTGTCGGTAAAATTGGTAAGGGTTTGCAAGTAGTTGCCACTTCTATGGATGGCAAAGTGCCTGAAATGATTGCAAGTACAAAATATAAGAATTTTACAGGCTTTCAGTTCCATTTTGAGTATAAATATCTTTATTCGGGTGATAGTACGCATAAATTATATTGGGATGGTAAGCAAAATATCACAACATTTTCGTTTGTGCGTAATGTGGGGACTTTAAATTTTTATAAAGGGTTGTGGAAATATTTTTCAACTTTGATAAATGGCAAAAAAGATTAAGTTTTCCATAAATACTACCGTAAAAGGGTTATAATTATTTACAAAAAGCTTACTTCCGTTTATCTGCTTGTAACTTTCAAAAAAACAAAAAGTTTTAATATTGTTCTTTATTCATATTTGGTATTAAACTTCTTTATATATTTGCACAAAATTCCACTTCAAAATAGAAATTAAATGAGACTATCAAAAACATCCGAATATGCACTAAGGATTTTCAGTTTTATGATAAATGACGATAAACAAGTGTTTAGTGCGAAGTATTTGGTTAATAACCTTAATATTCCCGAAAAGTATTTAAGAAATTTGCTTACAAAGTTGACAAAATTTAATCTAATAAAAAGTATTAAGGGACGAGATGGCGGATTTGTTTTTGCGAAAAATGCCGATAAAATTACATTAGCTGATATTGTGGATGCGGTAGAAGGAATGGATAAGTATGAAAAATGTATTTTAGGGTTTGATTATTGTGATGAAGAAAGACCTTGTGCTCTTCATCATAGGTGGCACCCATTGAAACAACAGATTTTGGACTTCCTTAATAATACTACGGTAGCGGATTTAAAAGACAAAGAAGGTAATTTGAGGTTTTAATATAGCTTTTGCTCAGTTTTTCGGATTATTCTCAGTTGTAAGTTGTTTTTAGCTTTATTCTTTTATTTCATTTCTCCGAAGTAGTAAATAATTTTAATTTTATCACTTTTTGAATAATTGGCGGGATTGCACCCTAATTTACCTTCTGGAATGGGTATGCCGAGTTTTTTGAAATAATTTATCCAAACGCTATCTATTTTGCCGGTATGCATATTTTTGAAAGTCATAGGTTTTAAGTTGAATAAATGCTTGTCTTCTCTATTTTTGAAAACTTCATAAACAAGTTCGCAGCAGTAGAATTTATTGTTACCGATTTTAAAATTATCGTCATACGGTTTGTTGTAAAATTTTTGTAAGCGGTTTTTAAAACCTTTTATGTAACTCTTATACTTTTCTTTTATTCTGCCTACTATGACTTTTGGGTTTCCGCTTGAGTCTTTGCTGCGGTAGAGAAAATCATTCAGAGGTGTGAGTTTTACTTTGTCCAATGCTTCTGCCACATACCAATTATTATCTTTACCTTTTGTCAAAATACCCACATGGGAAATTCGTGAGCCGTTTATGCCTTCTTCCACATTTTCGATTGATTCGCAAAGTGGGCCGCAATCAAGATTTTGAAACAATAAGTCGCCTTCTTTAGGATTATATTTATCATTGCAGCCGTTTATGAAAATCATTATGGTAATAATAATTGAGCTAAGAATCAAGGACTTCATACGGTGAGTTGTTGCTTTTGTATTCAGGTACAATTTCTTTAAGTTTTTTTACAATTTTGTAATTGTCGAATGTTTTCAGAATTAATGCAAGTTCTTTTAGGTGATTTGTTATAGTTTCAAAATCAACATCTTTTACTTTAGCAATAAGGATTTTTTCGTGGTGTGTTTCAAGGTAGTCTTCGTTTTGATAAAACAATTCTTCGTAAAGTTTTTCTCCCGGTCTGAGACCTGTATAAACAATTTGAATGTCTTTGCCGAGTTCCAGTCCGGATAGTTTTATCATTTTTTTGGCAAGATCTAGTATTTTAATCAATTTGCCCATATCGAACATAAACACTTCACCACCTTTTCCCATACTTGCAGCTTCGAGTACCAGGCGGCAGGCTTCAGGTATTGTCATAAAGTAACGCGTAACTTCGGGATGGGTAATTGTTACCGGACCGCCTTTTTCGATTTGTTCGCGGAATCTTGGTATTACACTTCCGTTAGAACCCAGAACATTGCCGAAACGGGTAATAATAAATTTAGTTTTATTGTATTTGTTATAGTATGCTTTGGTTAGCATTTCAGCCACTCTTTTAGTTGCTCCCATAACATTGGTCGGGTTTACGGCTTTGTCTGTGGAAATGAACACAAATTTTTCGGTATTGTGTTCTATTGCAAGTTCTAAAAGGTTTTTTGTGCCGAAAATGTTAGTTTTTACCGCTTCATATGGATTTATCTCCATCATGGGGACATGCTTAAGTGCGGCAGCATGGTAAATTATTGATGGTTTGTATCTGGATATAATGTAATTGAGTCGTTCACGGTCAAGGATATTACCTACTATTGTTTTGTAATTTTCGAACTTAATATTTTCTTTCAAATTTATTTCCATGTAGTGAAGAGGAGTTTCTCCTATATCATATAGAATTATCATTTTGGGATTAAATTGTGTTAGTTGTCTTACTATTTCACTACCAATTGATCCAGCAGCACCGGTAACCATGACGGTTTTATTTAGTATATCCTTTTTAATTTTCCCTGTATCTAATTTAATTTCTTCTCGTTCCAAAAGGTCTTCGATGCGGTATTTTTTTATTTGTTTAACGCTTAGTTCTCCGTTTATCCATTCTTTTATATCGGGAACAGTTTTGATTTCTATATTATACGACAAACAAAAATCTACTATTTCTTGCTTAATTTCAAACGGGAAATTTCCTGTTATGATAAGCTGATCTATTTTATTTTTTTTTGCTATCTTTTTTATCTCTGAGGTATGATAAATTTTTATATTGTCAATTTTGTGTCCTTTTTTACTTTTGTTGTACTCAATAAATGCTACAATCTTGGCAGGATTTTCGGTATCATTTTCAATTGTTTTTTTAGTGATGAGAGCTTTATCATCCGAACCGGCAATAACTACAATATTTTTTTCTTTGTTTCCGTTTTGCAATTGTCCGAAAGCAATTTTTGCCAATAGCCTGTATGATAATAGGAAAAACAAAGAGCTTAAAAACTCAATGCCTATGATGGAATAAGGAACAAAGTGTATGTAATTAAATCCAAATCGTGAAATAAGGTTTATGGCAATAAAAATGAAAGAGCCTGCAAGCAGGTTGAAAAAGATATGTTGTGCATCTTTACTGCCAGTGTATCTTAAGAGTCCTGTATATGTTTTTCCTGATAAGAATAAAATAAATCTAATGCTTAAAACCGTAACTAAAGCCAATAACAACTTACTTTGTTCCGTAACGGGTATATGAAAGTTGAATCGAAGTAAAAAAGCTAAATACACTCCGAATGCAACCAGCACTAAATCAATAAATAAAACAAACCAGCGGGAAAAATATTTTTCGGAAAAAAAATCTAGCATCAGAATTTTTTTGACTACCAAAGTTAATATAAATAAAGTAAACTATGT
>JALTDM010000261.1 GCA_027074135.1 Bacteroidales bacterium | reverse complement strand
ACATGGTGAAAAAGGTATTAAAAACCTTAACGGCATTTTTGCTTTTGCTTTTCTGGACATTGAACATGGAAAAATGATTATCGCCCGGGACCATTTCGGCGTAAAACCTCTTTATTTTTTCAAATCCGGTAATAAATTTGCTTTTTCTTCCGAAATAAAACCTTTATTAAGATTTACCGACAAAAAAATCGACAAAAATGCTTTGGCAACTCTGTTAAGACTCCGTTATGTGCCCTCACCGCACACAATTTATCAAGACATAAAAAAGGTTATCCCGGGACATTATGCTGTAATAAATTTGAAAAATGCAGAAATTAAAATAGAGCAACTTCCATTCATAGAAAAAGTTACGGAAACAATTAATATTCCTTTTGAAGAAGCTGTAGCTGAATATGGCAAAAAGTTAGAAAATGCTGTACAAAGACAATTAATGTCCGATGTGGAAGTAGGTATCTTTTTAAGTGGAGGTATAGATTCCGCTGTTGTTGCAAAAATTGCATCTAATTATTATGATAAAGGGAAAATCAAAGCCTTTACCATTGGGTTTGATGGCGAATACAACGAAGATGAAATAAACGATGCTTCCCATACCGCAAAAATATTGGGGCTCGAGCATATCTACAAAAAAATAACTTTTCAAAACTTCCTTGACACTTTGGAAAAAACAACCGGAATTGTTGAAGAACCTCTTGCAACAACATCTGTTATCCCACTGTATTACCTTGCCGGCATGACCTCGGAATATGTAAAAGTTGTTTTGACAGGACAAGGCGCCGACGAGCCACTCGGAGGTTATGCCAGATACAAAGGTGAATTGCTGAGAGACAAATACCCTGCTTATTTATTCAAACTTTTGCCTCTTTTCATAAAAATTTCAGGGACAAAAAACGAACAACTGTTAAGGTCTGCTTACGCGCTATCTGAAAAAAATGACATTAAAAGATTTGCAAAGATTTATTCTGTTTTCAAACCACAAGAAATTTATAAGCTGACAGGAATAGAAGAAAAATTATCGGAAGAAACCATATCATATATGTACAATGTATTAGGACTTGACAGAAAAAAATACGGTGTAGAAAAAATGATGTCTTTGGATATGAGAATGAATCTAGCAGATGACTTGCTCATTTACACGGACAAATTAACAATGCACCACAGCCTTGAAGCAAGGGTGCCTATGCTGGATTTGGAATTGACAAATTTTATCGAATCACTACCCTATAAATACAGAGTCTCCGGTAAGCAAACAAAGATAATCCATAAAGAATATGCCCGTAAAATCCTGCCTGATGAAATAATAAACCGTCCAAAAAAAGGCTTTCAATCTCCTACCAATACTTGGTTTAAACAATACAACAACAAAATAAAAGAGCTGCTTTTATCTCAAAGCTCATTTACTGAAATGTTCGACAAAAATGAGGTTGAAACAATTTTAAACCAACATGTGCAAGGCTATAACCGTGAAAAACAAATATTTTTACTTTTGAGTATATTTTACTTTCTCAAATAAAATTATCCGTAATTTACCAAAACATCCACTATTCTTTCTGCCGTATGGCCGTCCCATAATTCCGGTCTTGTAGGCTTCCTGTCTTCTGACAAGGTTTTGTAAAATTCTTCTCTGATGCGTTCCACATTATTTCCGACCAAAACAGATGCTCCACCGTATTTCTTCAAAGTAACGGGACGTTCTGTATTCCAACGCAAAGTCAAACATGGAACTCCAAGCACAGTAGCTTCTTCTTGCAATCCTCCGCTATCGGTCAGAATCATCTTAGCTTCCATGTTTAACCTCAAAAGCTCGTGATAACCAAGCGGATGTAGTAACAAAATATTTTTCAAAGCTACTATTTCGTTCCACAGACCGAATTCTTCCAACCTTTTCCTTGCACGCGGATGTATAGGCCATATCACGGGATATTTTTCAGAAACTTCATTTTTGATAAAATAAATTATTTGGGAAAAAATTTCTTTGTCATCCACATTAGAAGGTCTGTGAAGTGTAAGAATAATATAATTCAATGGTGTAATATCAGGTATTTCCTGTTCCGTAAACAAAATATTTTCACTTATGATGTCGGCTGGATTTAACTTTTTTGCTTTATGTATTTCATTTTCAAGGGTATCTATCATTATATTGCCTACAAATTTTATTCTTTCGGGAGAAACACCTTCTTTTAGCAAATTCTCATTAGATATCTTATCGGGAGTAAAAAGTAAATCAGCCAATCTGTCTGCCACAAGCCTGTTTACCTCCTCCGGCATAGTAATGTCTCCAGACCGCAACCCTGCCTCAATATGAGCCAAGTTTACATGTTCTTTTTTTGCAGTAATTGAGCCCGCACACACGGCATTTACATCTCCTACTATTATTAGCCAATCGGGTTTATGTTCCCTAATTACCTTTTCCAATGCAATCATCGTATATCCAACTTGTTCGGCGTGTGTTCCGGATCCTATTTCCAAATGAATATCTGCAGGCGGAATATTCAATTCATCAAAGAATTTTTGAGACATTCTCACATCATAATGCTGTCCGGTATGAACCAACAAATGTTCTATCTTTTTATCCGAAATTGAATTATGCTTTTCTATTGCACGAATAAATGGTGCTATTTTCATAAAATTCGGCCTGGCACCGACAACTGACATTATTTTCATATTTTTCCCGTTACCATTTTAAAATAAAAATTCACTAAAACTTTTTGCCTCTTTATTCTGGTCGGTTGGCGAAGCAACCTGTAAAACCATTCCAAGCCCAAATTTTGAAAAAATTTGGGTGCCCTCTTGACTTTGCCTACATACACATCAAAACTGCCACCAAGCCCCATATACAATGCTTTATGGTGCTCAATAAGCTCATCCATCAAATATTCTTGGCGTGGTGTACCTTGCGCAACAAATACAACATCAGGCTTTTTACTAACCAAATCTGCAATAAGTTCCTCTTTCTCACCGCTTTTCAAAAATCCGTTACGGTAATTTAAAATTCTGATATTGGGATACTGATTTTTAAGTTTTTCAACAGTTTTGTTTATTACCTCATCAGTAGAACCTACCAAGTAAAAAGTTTTTTCTTTATGAAATTCTTTAACAATATCCAACCAAAATTCACTTCCCGGAATACGGATAACATCTTCATAACCTTTTCTTTTCAATGCTTTTACAGCTCCTATTCCATCAGCGTAGCCAATGTTATTGTTTATGATACCTGCAAGTTTATTGTCCTTTTTAACAATTTTTTCAGCATTTACGGCAATCAGGATTTGTTTTTTATCTTTGATAAAATCCAAAAATTGTTTTCGCGAACTGAAAGTATAACAACTTATATTTCCGAGACTAACTTTCTCCATAAACTTTTAGACAAAATTAATTGTTTTTTCGAAAACAAATTTTCCATCGGATTTCTGCAAAATTACCGCTCCCGGCTTTTTTCCTTTCTCAAAACTGCCATAGTCTTTTTCAAAGGCCAAAGCTTTTGCTCCGTTTAAAGTTGCTGCATACAAAACAGTTTCTTCATTAAATCCGGCTTGCAAAAGTAAATTTATTTCTTTGACTATGTCAAGGTCATCATTGGTTGCAAGACTGTCTGTACCAACAAGCAGTTTATTTTCAAAACCGCTAAACACTTTATAATCAGGTAATCTGCTTTCTACATTCAAATTGGATGAAGGACATAAAACAAAATATGGATTTTTTATTTTTTTAGCTATTGCAGCCAAATCGTTTTTATCTGCAAAAGTATTGTGGACAAAAAACACAGTTGGTATTTCATCGGTAAGTGTTATTGCAAAATCGACAGCACTACCCCAATTTCTATATGGCAAATCTTCCGAAAAAGTTTTCAACACTTCTTTAAATTCACTTGGCTTGCCGCTAAACAAAAGTTTTTCATACCTGCCCTCAAGAAAATGAATAGTGGTTACAGGTTGATTTGACAATTTCTGCCTCAACAACCCGTACAAATCAGTAGACAAAGAATAAGTAGAATGCGGTGACAACCAAGCTATTAAATTATTTCCATTAAACTTTTGTTGCAAAGTAATTGCAGAATCAATACGACCTTCTGCCACATCAGGATTTAATCCGTAAACTTCGGCAAAATTCACATATTTTATGCGTGATTCTTTTTTTATCTCCAGCGTCAAATCCGAATTCATAATATCAGCGGCAAGTACCACTCCCCTGTCATACATCAACCCATCGTAAAATTTTGAAGCCTTTACCTTTTCATCATTATCTGCATTATCTTTTTGTGCCATATATGCCACGAAGTCGTGAAGACCGTCAAATTTATCTTTTTTTTGCCGCAAATAAGATAACTCTAAATGCAAATGAGCATTTACCAACCCCGGAATCATATAACCTGAATAAAATTCCAACCCCGCCGGCTCATTCTCAGCTTCAAAATCTCCTGAGATCTGCAAAACCGTTCCATTGTCGTCAAAAACGAGATATCCGTTTTTTATCCAAGGTTTGCTTCTTACAGCTGTAAAAATATAATTAGCCCCTATTTTCCTCATTCTTTTTTTTGTAAATATAATTAAACTTCTGCCGACGATTACGGTATTTATTCACATTCAAATCCTTTGTAAACAGGTTTTGCCTAACTCTCAAACCACAATTCGGACAATACAAATCCTTTTCCCCTAACTCATAACCGCAAGCAGGACAACAATTTTCGCCTTTACACTCATGAATGCTGTCTGCCTCAAAATTTTCTAACACAGCTCTAATTCTTCGGGACAATTCCGATGAAAAAACAGAAAAAAGCAAAAAATAAATTACCGCAAAAACTAATACAGCGTAAACAAAAAAACCTTCCACCCCGATGTGCGGAATAAATGCACCGAGAAGCAATAAAATAAGAATGCTGTTTACCGCACTTTTAGACTTGATAACAAAAATAACGGCTCTGTCTGTAACACTGTCAACCGACACCGAATATTGCAAACCGAAAAGCCCGGATTCAAAAACAAATTCCCCATTTTCATTCTTTTTTGCAGGCAATAGTTTATCCAAAACCTTTATTATTTCATCACCTTTTATGGTAAGAGAGTTGTCGTGCTTGTATGTAAATTTATATGAATAAGGAAACGCCATAAAATCATTTTAACAGAAATCCGGCAAGTTTTTCTAATGCCCTTCCCCTATGGCTTATTTTGTTTTTTTGTTCCGCTGTCATTTCGGCAAAAGTTTTATCATATCCATCGGGTAAAAAAACAGGATCGTACCCGAAACCTTTTTCTCCTCTCGGTGTAGTGGTAATAACTCCGTCCACCCTGCCTTCAAAAGTATATAATTTACCGTCTTTTATCAGTGCTATCACGGTAACAAAATACGCTTTGCGGTCTTTGATGTCTTTCATCTTTTCGAGCAATAAGTTCATATTGTCCTCAAAAGTGGCATTTTCGCCGGCATATCTTGCCGAATACACTCCCGGCTCACCTCCCAATGCAGAAACAATAAGCCCTGTATCGTCCGCAAAACAATCTGTTTTGTATCTATCGTAAATAAACCGTACTTTTTGAATTGCATTACCTTCTATTGTAGGCTGTGTTTCAGGTATATCACCTTCAAAACCAATTTCTTTCAGACTCAATACTTCAAACTTACCCGACAAAATTTGTCTTGCTTCCTGCAATTTATGTTTATTGTTGGTTACAAATAATATTTTTTGCATGTTTTTAATTGTTTTTAATCACCCTCTGTAACTCTCTCAAAGAGAGAAGCACAGTTTCCTCCATTGATGGGTGAATTAAATGCTAATCAATAATATCACTTCAACAATTCCACCACCTTACCCACAATATTTTCAGCAGTTAGCCCATATTTTCGCATAAGTTCCATAGGCTCACCACTTTCGCCGAAACTGTCTTTAATTCCCACAAAATCCATCTGTACGGGATACTCTTTTGCAAGCACTTCTGCAATCGCACTACCCATACCGCCGGTTATCTGGTGCTCTTCGGCAGTAATTACCACACCTGTTTTCTTAGCTGAACTTATTATTGCCTCCCTGTCTATTGGCTTAATAGTGTGCAAGTTAATTACTTCTGCACTTATGCCTTTTTCCTTTTGCAAAATATCGGCAGCATTCAGACTTTCCCAAACCAGATGTCCAGTTGCAATAATTGTTACATCACTGCCTTCTCTTAAAATTTGAGCCTTACCTACCTCAAAAGGCATATCCTCCGGCATAAAATCGGGCATCGCAGCCCTTGCATACCTCAAATACACAGGTCCTTTTACCTGCTCGTAAGCAGCAAATACAGCTTGGGAAGTTTGTGTAGCATCGGCAGGAGATAGCACCGTAATATTGGGCAA
>JALTDM010000260.1:1412-48410 GCA_027074135.1 Bacteroidales bacterium | reverse complement strand
ATCCTCTGGAAAGTTGCATTAATTACTTGAATTTAGGTTGTAAAAAAATAAAAGAAAGCTTAATTCAAAACTTTTTCTTTTTTAATACACGCATAACTACAAATTAGCAAATAAAAAAAGGCTGCCCTTTTTTTGGACAGCCCCTTTTTTATTCCTCAATCTTTTCAATTATCCTTTCGGTTATTTTCTCTTTTACGAATACATTACCATTTTCATCATAACATTTTATTGCAACAAAGTCATTATAAATATTTACTATCTCTTTGTACATACCATAAACACTCTCTTGAAAAGAAAAATCCGCCTCATGAATATCTTTCTTACCTTTCAAATATTGGCGTTGTTCATTCAAAGCCCTCTCGCCCAAATTTGCTTTTACAAAACTAAAAGGTACATCAAGATATAAGTTCAAATCCGGCTTTGGTATGCCAAAATACTCATATTCCATATTAAGATTCCAATCCATAAACATTTTTCTTTCAACTACATCTTTTATCTTTATTCCCTGATATGCTATATTGGAATACACATATCTGTCCGCCAATACCACATACCCGGAATTTAACCAAGAATTAATCAAGTCTTTTGAATTATTCCGATCTCCTGCATACAACAATGCCACCAAATACGGATGAACAGTATTTATATCTCCAAGTTCACCCCTCAAAAATTTAGTTATCAATTCGCCGAACACAGGTGAATTGTAATCCGGGAAATGTATATATCGCGTAGGTATTCCTTTTGCCTCAAAATAAGCTTTTACCATCTCTATCTGTGTCGTTTTACCCGACCCGTCAAGTCCTTCTATTACAATAAATTTCATTTATTTACATTTTATTTATAAAACCCACGCCTCACTAAACTAAAGAAATAACTAATAAGCATTTGTAATTAATCACTATTTCATTCCCCGCATCTTTTTTATTTGATGATATGCTTCATTTACTTTTTTAAACTTTTCTTCGGCTGTCTTTTTCATTTTTTCATCTAAATATGAAAGTTTATCTGGATGATACTTCATTGCCATTTTACGGTAAGCCTTTTTTATTTCATCATCTGTTGCATCAGGTGATATTCCCAAAATCTTGTATGAAGACAACTCATCTTTAACAAACATTGATTTTATTGAATCATAATCAGTAGAACTAATTCCTATCCCAAATGAAATTTGCTTGATAACTTCCAACTCTTTCGGGTCAACATAACCGTCAGCTGCAGCCAATCCAAACATAAAGTGTAACAACTGCAACCGTGAACTGTAATTCAAGTGTATTTTTATGTCATCTGCAATTTGAGAAACAGATATGTCCTTTTTTACCATATCCCTAAGCACAAGCAACATCTGCCTGGCACGGGCTTCTCCAAAATTATCTACCAAAAATTTTTTCACAAAATTCAATTCACTCTTCAAAATCCTGCCGTCGGCTTTCATTATAGCCGCAATCAAAACCAACAAAGATGCCGTAAATTCTCCTTGTCTTACTTTATTAGTGTCCGTGTATTCCGCTTTATTAGGATCAATATCAAAAAGACTACCTAGAGCAAACCCTATTAATCCTCCAATTGGTCCAAAAAACAGCCACCCAAGGCCGCCACCAATCCACTTTTTATATGACATTGATATTTATTTTTTTTAAAAATTCAACGATTTGAGACAAAATTAAAACTTCTCCCGAATTATCTATAACAAAATCAGAAAATTTTATGCGTTCATCATCACTCATTTGAGCATTTACAAGAGTCAAAACTTCTTTTTCACTTTTTTTATCCCTGTCCATTACACGCTTTATGCGTAATTCAAGCTGTGCGGTAACCACAACAATATAATCCAAATCTTTATAACTGCCGCTTTCTATCAACAAAGCACTTTCTTTTACAATCAGTTTTTCTTCTTTATTTTGTTTCACCCATTCGCTAAAATCTTTTTTTACGGCAGGATGAACTATAGCTTCCAATTTCTTTTTAAGTTCATAATCGGAGAAGATTTTTCGGGCAACGTATTGTTTATTAAGCCTGCCATCATCAAAGTATGCTTCTTCTCCCAACAAATCCTTAACACTTTCAACAACTTTAGGGTTATCCGTCATAATTTTTTTTGACCTGTCGTCAGCATAATAAACGGGAACATTCAAATGCTCAAAAACAGCTGAAATATAACTTTTACCGCTTCCAATACCACCGGTAAGCCCAACAAGTGTCATCTTAATTAAATTTTTCTTACGATTTGTTTTGCAAGATTAGGAAAATGCAGCTTAACTATTTCTTTTATATTGTTTTCTGAAGAACTGAAATTTTCCACTGCAACTCCGCCCGATATCGAATTACCTTTAGCATCAAAAACCGTATAATGTACTTGTATTTGCCTCAAATGTTCACTCCCGTTATTATATGGCGAAGACATATCCTCTTTTATGTCGAACTCATTTATTACCAAAACTTTATAAACACCGGCATCTTTTGCCAATCTTGCAAAATCCCTTTTACTGTTTACTTTTGAAGCAATATATGATGTTTTATTGTCACCTATCAATGACACGGTCTCGCCATTTCCTATTTCAGACTTTTCTTTTTCACTTTCCAATTTTGAAGTAGGTCTGCCAAACAAACTTATTTTCCTTTTTTTCGAACCGTTTATCGGTGTCAAATAAAAATCCAGCAAACTTCTCACTTCAGTTTTTAGGTCGGAATGTTCACCGGTAGTTACGGCACCTGTACAAGAAATAAAGCCGCGTCCCCCTTGCTTTTGAATATCTGAAACAAGCGAAGATTCAAAATAATTTATCATCTCCGAATACGAAAATCCGCTTGCTTTTAGCATAGCGGAAGTGGCCTCATTATAAAACATCCTGTCTCCGAACGGCACAACCAATACATTACCCTCCTGGGAAAATACAGAAGAAATGCTAAATAAAATAGTAATAATAATTAATATAAACTTTTTCATTTTTTATTTCTCAATCAATGTTTAACTCTGTTCACCATATAATAAGTCACTTATAATCAACAAGTAAAACTACTTACCGTTAAAAAGTTTAAAAATGTCGTTCCCGTTAGCATACAATACCAATGCCAACAGAATTATAAGACCTACAATTTGCGCCCTTTCCAAAAATTTATCACTCGGCTTGCGGCCTGTTATCATTTCATACAAGGTAAATAAAACATGTCCACCGTCAAGACCGGGAATAGGTATAAGGTTTAACACTGCAAGCATAATTGACAAAAAGGCTGTAAGATTCCAAAATGCTCGCCAATCCCATACTCCCGGGAAGATTTTACCTATTGAAATAAATCCACCAACACTCTTATATGCACCGGTTTCAGGTGAAAAAATAATTTTCAATTGTTTAATATAACTACCTGTAACCTTTAATGTTTTACTAAATCCTGCAGGTATAGCTTGCGGCAATGAATAATTTATATGCTTCAACTTAAAATACTTACTGTAATCAAGGTCCAATGCCACCCCAATCATCCCCTTGTCATTCACTGCAACCGGCATGGTTAAGGTATCGTTTCCCCTGACAATAGTTAAATCAACCTTTGATTTTTTGTTTTTGGACAAATACTTTTTTACCTCATCGACAAACATTGCAGGATCTCCATTTACTGCAACTACTCTATCTCCGGGTTTTATTCCGGCTTTTGCTGCAGGAGAAGTATCAAGTACAGTAGCTACAATAAAAGGAATACGAGGTGCCAAAAAATACGGATCTTTTATAATTTTTGATATGACATCTTTTCCGAGAGGGATTTCAACTTTTTTACCGTTTCTTTCTACTGTAATAGATTTAGGTTCGTCAAGTAAAATAGCTGCGGGTATTTTGCTAAAAGCTTCTATCTTTTTACCACCAATATACAAAATTTTATCACCATTTTGTAAACCGATAGAAAGTCCGGTACTATCTGTCATAATTCCGTATTTAACATTATCCGTAGGCAAATATTCTTTCCCCCAAGCCCAAAGCACACCAATGTAAATAACAAAAGCTAATAATACATTAACTAAAATCCCACCCAACAAAATCAGTAATCTTTGCCATGCTGGTTTACTTCTAAACTCCCAAGGTTGCGGCGGCTTTTTCATTTGCTCCTTGTCCATTGATTCGTCTATCATTCCGGATATCTTAACGTATCCCCCCAACGGAAGCCAACCAATACCATATTCAGTTTCACCCCATTTGAACTTAAAAAGGGAAAACCATGGATCAAAAAAGATATAGAATTTTTCAACTTTGGTTTTAAAAATCTTTGCAAAAGTAAAATGACCCAATTCGTGAAGAACCACAAGAATTGATAAACTCAAAAAGAATTGCGCAACTTTAATTAAAATCGTCTCCATTTTGTTTCGTTCTGTTTTTTATGCTACAAAGGTAATATTTTTGATATGAATTTGCTAATAACAAATTAAACAATAAAAAAGCGTCACAAAAAAGCGACGCCATATTGAAAAACAAATTACTTTGTCATCATTACCAACTACCACTGGCTCCGCCACCGCCACCTGTGCCTCCACCAAAACCACCAAAGCCACCGAAACTTCCTCCACCACTTGAAAAATCATTAAAAAATCCTCCTGAAGAAGCACCCCAAAAAATTGAGGAAGAGCGACGAAAACCACCACCGCCACCACCACCTTTTTTGCCTCTGCCAAAAACAAAAATCAATATAAATAAAAATATTATAAAAGTAAGCCCTACCCAATCATTACCCTCATCAGTAGTTTTTTTTATGTCGTCGGCAGTAAATTCTCCTGCAGCAAGTTTTTTTATTACAATAACACCATTCATTATGCCGCCATAAAAATCTCCTTTTTTAAAATATGGAATAATTGCTTTATCAATAATCAATTTAACAGTAGCGTCCGGCAAAACACCTTCAAGTCCATATCCGACTTGAATAGCAATATGCCCACGGTCATTCTTGCTTAACTTGGGTTTAATAAGCATCACCACTCCATTGTCTTTACCCCTTTGACCTATTCCCCACTTGTCAAGAATCTCAAAAGCATACTGATATGGATCCATACCACCCAAGTCCTTTATCGTTACAACAGCTATTTGAGTTGATGTTTTGCGTGCAAACTTATCAAGAGTATCTTCAAGTGCTTTTTCCTGTTCTGGTGATAAAATATCTGCAAAATCATTTACTAATCTTTCTACCTTGGGTTTAGAAGGAATAGTACTCCCATGTTGACCTTCCATGGTTACGGCGGATAAAAATAAAATTGCCGAAACCGCTATTAATTTAATCGTCGTAAGATATTTCATCACTTAATTCGTTTATATCGTCTTTTTGATGTGGAAAATATTTTTTTAACTGCTCACCTGCCATAAGTATACCCTTTGCAAGTCCTTCGGCAAATTTCCCTTGCTTAAAATACTCAACTACCGTATCTTTTATTTCATTCCAAAAGCCTTCCGGCACCTTACTGTTTATGCCTGCATCACCGAGTATTGCAAATTTTCTGGCATCTACGGCAAGATAAAACAGGACACCATTTCTTTCTTTGGTTTTGTGCATTTCCAATTTTGCAAACCAATAAGCTGCCCTGTCCAACACATCATCTTTGTCGTAATTTTCTATATGAACACGGATTTCACCACTAGTATTTTGCTCTGCCTGCTTTATAGCATCGGTAACTATTTTCTCTTGTTCCGGAGTAAACAATCTTTTTTTTTGCTTTACCATTTGCTTAAAATTTTACTTCAGGTGCTTTTTCAGCTCCTTTTTCAGCTTCAAAATATGGATATTCGTGGAATCCAAACATCCTTGCAAATATGTTTGTAGGAAATTTCATCAAATAAGTATTATATTCCTGTACAGCTTCGTTATAACGTTTTCTTTCTACAGAAATACGATTTTCTGTTCCTTCCAACTGTGCTTGAAGTTGCATAAAGTTTTCATTCGCTTTAAGATTCGGATATCTTTCTACTACAACCATAAGTTTGGATAATGCTTGAGATAAGCCGTCTTGAGCAGATTTAAACTGTTTAATTGCATCAGGAGAAAGTTTTGCAGGATCTATATTTACAGAAGTCGCTTTACTTCTGGCTTCAACTACTTCTGTCAACGTTTCCTTTTCATGCTTGGCATAACCTTTTACGGTATTAACCAAATTTGGGATAAGATCGGCACGACGTTGATACTGGTTTTCTACTTGAGACCATTTTTGCTTTACAAATTGCTCTTTTTCTACCATAGAATTATAGATACTCATCAAGTATAGTCCTAATATTAAAAAGAAAACAACTATACTAATTCCTGCTATTAAACATCCTTTTTTATTCATAATTATTCATTTTTATATTTGCAAATTTAAATCATTTTTCAGATTTTTCAAAAGATTGTTTTCATTAACCATTCGTTGATACAATTCTTCTTTGGTTTCACCCGGTTTTTTTATTCCCTGTTTTACTTCTTTTACTTTGCAATTCAATTTTATTTTAAAATTGGAAAGTTCTTTTTGAAAAAATGCAGTCAATTTTGCAGAATGAGCACAAAGGTTATCTTTTAATACCGAATTAGGTAAAATAAGGTCGACTGTTGTTCCAGGCAAAAATGAGATTTCAATATCGGCATTTTTTAAACTTATCAAATTTTCTGCATTCAAGAATTTAATCAACACTTCTCTAAACATTGACTCTGTAAAATACTTTTCGGGTTTCTCTTGTTTTTGCGGGTGCAATTCCAATGTTTCTTCCGTCTTCCTTATTTTTTCGACTGTTGATTTTTTCTCATCAACAGTATTACCTGCCAAAAGATTACCTATGTTTACTCCTGTACTTTTTTGGTAAGTTACTGCATTTCCATTAATTATTTCGGGCTTTTTATCTGTTTTCTTCTCTTCAATATTTTTCACGACCGTACTGGAAGTTGAACTTTGTTCTTTTTCAGTTTTAACTTCTTTTTTCTCGGAAACAGTACTTTGGATTTTTTCTTTATTTTGCGGAAATATTACAGTTGATAATTTTATAATTGCCATTTCGGCAAGCAAGCGTCTGTTCAGAGTTGTTTTCAGGTTGATTAGTGTTTGATTTATAATATCCAATGCCTTGAAAATATATGATACAGGTGTTTCTTTGGATTGTACCAAATATTTTTCTTTAATCTTTTCTCCGACTTCAAGCAATTTTACTGTAGAAGGACTTTTTATCACAAGTAAGTTCCTGAGATGACTTGCAAGTCCGTTGAAAAAATTTGCCTCACTGAATCCGTGTTCCAAAATATCATTAAAAGTCATTAATGCCGTAGCATAATCCCCATTCAAAGATGCAGAAACAAGAGAAAAGTAATAATCATAATCTAATATATTAAGGTTCTCAATTACAGCCTTGTATGTAATATTACCATTGGAATAACTTGCTACTTGGTCAAATATGGAAAGAGCATCACGCAATCCTCCATCTGCTTTTTGGGCAATTATGTTTAATGCATCGTGCTCATAACCTATACCTTCTTTTTCGGCAATAGATGCCAAATGATTAACAATGTCATCAATTTTTATTCTGTTGAAATCAAAAATTTGGCAACGGGAAAGAATTGTAGGAAGAATTTTGTGTTTTTCCGTAGTGGCTAATATAAAAATCGCATGTTTCGGAGGTTCTTCCAAGGTTTTTAGAAAAGCGTTAAAAGCCTGCTGAGACAGCATGTGCACTTCATCTATTATATAAATTTTATACCTTCCTATTTGTGGTGGTATCCTTACCTGTTCTATCAAATTTCTTATATCATCAACCGAATTATTTGAGGCTGCATCCAACTCACTAATATTCAACGAAGTATTATTATTAAATGCCTTACATGATTCGCATTCGTTGCAGGCTTCTATTTCGGGAGTAATGTGTTCACAATTGATTGTTTTGGCAAAAATTCTGGCACAAGTAGTTTTTCCCACACCACGAGGTCCTGAGAACAAGTATGCTTGAGCCAATTTATTGTTTTTAATGGCATTTTTCAACGTTCGCACAATATTATCTTGCCCGACAACCGAACTGAAATCCTGGGGTCTATATTTTCTTGCAGATACAATGTAATCTGACATCTCACTCCTTTTTTCTAACCGATATTACAAAGATAAGTTAAAATTATCTGTTTCAATTAAAACTTGTAAACAAAAACGAAACTAAATTAATATTTTTTTCGCCGTTATCTCATGGTTGTAGAGTATATTTAGAAAAATTTGCGATTGAATCATGAAAAGTATGCATTGCACAAATGTTAAATAATTGTTAAATTTATATTATCCGTAAATGAAGTGAAAAATATTAAAATACTTTTGTCACCCGGAAAGCAAAATTATTAACAATGAAAAAATTTATAGCAACGTCGATTATTGTGTTTTTAATTTCATTAAACGGATTTTCGCAAGAAAAATATGAAACCCAATGGCACACCGGCACCACTATTAAATCAGATGACGGTAATTTTAAAATAAGTTCGGGAGGAAGAATCTATTACGACATAGCTTATTTCAATCAAGACAAGGCAATTGAGGACAGTTTGGGCTCAAAAACATTTGGAACTGAATTCCGGAAGGTACAACTTTACTTTGGCGGCAAACTTTACGGTAACATTAAATACAAAACCCAACTTGATTTCGGTGGGGGTAAAATAGCATTCAAAGATGTGTGGATTGAATTAACCAAGATACCTATACTGGGTAATCTTAGATTAGGTCACTTCAAAGAACCGATGAGGCTGGAAGCCCTTAGTAGCAGTAAATACGGTTTGGCAATGGAAAGATCATTTGTTTCGGGAGTACTAGGTGAAAGGAATACCGGAGCAATGATTTTCAATGAGTTTATGAACAAAAAACTCGGTATTCAATTTGCAACAATGTTTAATGCCGACAAATGGGGAAATGACAAAAACAATAATGAATTTATGAACATTGACGGACGTGTTGTTTTTTTGCCGGTTAATAATGAAACTTCAACAATTCACCTCGGAACTTATTACAGTTACAGGACCAATAAGAACAAAAAATTTTCTTGGGAACTAAAACCTGATGCACACATGGGGCTGTACTACATCAATTATAGCATGAATGCCGAAAATATGAATGTTTATGGCGGCGAATTTGCTACAACTTGGAAACCTTTTACTTTTTGGGCAGAATATATAAATCAAGTCGTAAACGGTGTAACAAATGATTATAATTTTGGAGCATATACAGTTTATTTTGGTTGGTTTATCACAGGCGAACACAGGTCATATAAAAACACTGCATCCGGGTTCAACAGAATACACCCTAAAAAAAATCTCGGTAAAGGCGGTCTTGGAGCATTTGAACTAATTGCAAGGTATTCCTCTGTAAATTTCAATGATAAAGACGCAAACGGCGGGCAAATGAATGATATTACAGTAGGTTTAAATTGGTATATGAATCCGTCTTGCAAACTTATGATCAATTATGTTCATTCTCAACGTATAGGAATAGGTAATGCAAACATATTTGAAATGCGTACTCAAATAGACTTTTAACAATTATTAGTTGTTAATTTGACAATTAACAATTAAAATCAAAGCGGGTTATTCCCGCTTTTTTTATTTTCACAAAAAAAGTAAACATTATCTATTCATCCGCAATCTCAACACTCACAAGTTTTTTTATCTTCTCTACTGCATTGTGATATTGAGACTTCACATTTCCGAGACTTATACCTAGAATTTCAGCAATTTCCTCATGTTTAAGGTTTTCAAAGTACCTTAGTTCAAAAATAGCTTTTTGCTTTGGCGGCAAGCTTATAATTGCCTTGTGAAGTCTTTTTTCTATACTTCCTGAATCAAAAAACGCTTCATTATCAACTATCTCCAACTGCTTATGCATGTAATCTTCCACAGGAATAAAAAATCTTTTGTTCTTTTTATTGAGAAAGTTTATTGTTTCATTTACCGCAATTCTGTAAATCCATGTAAAAAGTTCAGAATCACCTCGGAATTTACTTGTGTTCTGCCAAATTTTTAAAAAGATTTCCTGCACCAAATCTTCAGTATCTTCGTGGATAATAACCATTTTACGCACTACATTGTAAACACGTTCAGTATATTTTTTCACAAGAAGTTCAAAACCCCACTCTTTGCGAGCGGGGTCAGAAAGTAATTCCAATATGCGTTTGTCGGTAATTTTCAATAATGCTACAGGTTATTTTTACTTTTGACAGCAAAAATAAATCAAAGTTTAAAAAATTTTATTGTCAGGTCTCCACCGTCTTGTTCTAATCAAATCAGGAAAAGCATAAGGTTTATAAATTGATTTATCTTTCAGCACCCTCAAGCAATCTTGAATCCCCTCGGTTATGCTTGGATGCGGATGTATTGTTCTTAATATTTGGTCCAAGCTGTTTTTTTGATTCATCATGTGGGCTATAGATACAATAAAAGCAGATGCCTGAGGACCGGCTGCTCTCATACCAAGTATTCTTTCTTCTCCATCGTCACTAGCCATTATTTTTATGAATCCGTTGGTATCACGCATTGCCAATGCCCTATTAATCAACTTATTGGAATAAAAAACCATTTTGTAAGGTATACCCAATTCCCTCAAGCTTTTTTCATTTAGCCCAACTGCAGCCACTTCAGGTTTAAAAAACATAAGTGTGGGCATATTGTAATAACTCAACGGGTAAGACACATTATTATAAATAGCACGAATTGCAAAACGCCCTTGCATTTCGGCAACACTGTAAAGCTGTGTTTGTCCGGTAATGTCTCCTGCGGCATATATATTTTGATAGCCTTTGTCAGAATGCACCCTCAAGAGTTCATCTACTTTAAGATATCCTCTGTTATCGGGCTTAATTCCAACATTTTCCAAACCTAAATCATCTGTATTAGGCACTCTACCTATAGAAATCAAAGCCAGATCAACTTCCATTACTTCACTGTGTCCGTCTTCATAATCCAAAACCACTTCAAGCTCATCTTCATTTTTTCTTATCGTTCTCAAATTAGCTGTATGATGAATTATAACTCCATTATTTTCCAAGTTTTTAGAAACAAAATCACTTACATCATCATCTTCAAAAGGAATAACCCTGTGCTGCCTGTCCAACAAATGAACTTCCGTCTGTTTAAAATTAGAGAAAATTGTGGCATATTCCGTTCCAATAATACCTGAACCAACTATAACAAACTTTTCGGGAAATTTTTTTAACCTTAAAATATCGTTTGAATCTATTATTTGATGGTGGTCAATTTCAATGCCCGGATAAGGTCTGGGGCGGGAGCCCGTAGCTATAATAAAATTATCCGCTTGAACTTTTTCAAATTTGCCGTCGTTGGTTTCTATTTCTACGGTATGGTTATCCAGAAATCGTGCATGTCCCTGCTTTAGTGTCATACTCTTGTCATGATAACGCCCCGGCTTTAATGTTTCTATTTGAGATTTTATTTGGGTTACTTTGGTCTTTGCAACTGTTTTTGCAGATTTCAATACTTTCTCAAAATCAACATTTAGACCGGAAGCCCTGAAACCTCTATCTGTACTTGCTGCTATTGCATAATCCTGAGACAATTGCCACAGGGTTTTGGAAGTAAGTGCACCATGAAACACACCAGCACCTCCCAAAGCACCTTTTTCAATAAGACAAACATGCTTTTTCATATCAATTGCCCGCATTGCTGCTGCAAATCCTGCAGGTCCGCTTCCAATAATAACCAAATCGTATTTTTCCATGCCAACTATATTACATTTTTGCAATAAAAGTAAAGTAAAATTTTCAATTGAACACTTTTAACATTAAAATACCTAAAATATACTACCTACAAGTAGGTATTTTTTTTAAAAAATGACTTTGGTCAAAAAACTGACAAGCAAAAAATATTTTTTTTGTACGCAAACATAATTACTAAAATGAATCTGATAGAACTCAAAAGCAAAAAAGGCTTGGATATCCCAATAAAGGGTGACGCACCAAAAACCACCCTTGATATTGTTGAGTCAATCACACAAGTTGCAATTGTGCCCGACAGTTTTCCAAATTCTTTATTGAAACCTGTTGCAAAAGAAGGTGAAAAGGTTAAAGCAGGACAAATCGTTCTCTACGACAAAAAAAATGAACAAGTAAAATTTACCTCACCCGTTAGTGGCGTGGTAAAAGAAATTAGAAGAGGCGAAAAAAGGCGAATTATTGCTTATGTAATTGAAAAAGACGGTAGCTATAACCACAACGAATTTAAACTTTCTGTCACACAAGACAGAAGCAAAATCATTTCAATATTATTGGAATCGGGTTTATGGACGGCTATAAGACAAAGACCTTTTGGCATAGTAGCACAACCCGACAAAACTCCTGATGCCATATATATAACTGCTTCAGACACAGCTCCTCTTGCTCCAGATTACGCTTATATGCTTGAAAACGAAAAAGAAGCATTTGCAGAAGGAATTAAAATTCTAAAAGTACTTTCTCCTAAAATTTTCATAACAACGAAACACGAAAATAAAGAGTTTTTCAAAAATTTTGATGCAAATATTATTTCGGTAAAAGGTCCTCACCCTGCAGGAAATTTATCTTTCATCTTACAAAAAACAAACCTGATAAACAAAACAAATGTAGTTTGGTACATTATGCCATGGCATGTAATTTTTATTGGCAGAATGGCACTCACGGGGAAAATTGATTTTACCAAAACTGTTGCATTAACAGGACCGGCAGCACAAAATCTCGGTTATTACAAAATCATTTCAGGTGCAGCCATTGATAAAATTGAACCTACAGTAAAGGACGGCTCATTAAGATATATATCAGGAGATGTGTTAACCGGACTAAATGTAGGTGCCGACGGTTTTATAGGTTTTTATCACGATCAAGTAACAATAATAAAAGAAGGAAGGTATTTTGAATTTATGGGTTGGGCACTTCCCGGACTAAAAAAATACAGCCCATCGGGAATGTTTTTCAGCAAACTGCTTTTTTCCAAAAAGAAAAAGTTTGATTTTGACACAAACTTACATGGTGGCACAAGACCATTTGTAATACCACATTTGAGCGAGAGGTATATAAATCTGGATATTTACCCGACAAATCTTATTAAAGCAATTATGATTAACGATATAGACCTTATGGAAAAACTCGGTATTTATGAAGTCATGCCTGAAGATTTTGCTTTGATGGAATATGCTTGTATTTCAAAAATAAACATACAAGATGTTGTTAATCGCGGAATAGAAATAATGATTAAAGAAAGTTAAAACATTTTTGCTATATGAATTCATTAAAAAAATGGATAGATAATTTATACAAAAAAACGGAAAAAGGTAAACCGTTATATTTTCTCAGATCTTCAGTTGAAGCATTAGATACATTCCTTTTTGTGCCGGACAAAGTAACTTCCAAAGGAGCACACATAAGAGATTATGTTGACCTGAAAAGAACAATGACAATAGTTGTTATAGCACTTATTCCCGCAATGATTTTCGGTTGGTACAACACAGGCTACCAACATTTTTTGGCAACAGGAGAAAACTTTACGACAGGACAAGCTTTGTGGTATGGGTTTATTAAATTTCTTCCATTACTTATTGTATCTTATGGTATTGGCGGTATTATAGAAGTTATTTTTGCACAAATACGCAACGAAGAAGTAAATGAAGGATATTTGGTAACAGGCTTGCTAATCCCGATGATTATGCCTGTAGATGTGCCTTTGTGGATACTTGGTGTAGGTGTGGCATTTGCAGTAATTTTTGCCAAAGAAGTTTTCGGCGGAACAGGAATGAATGTATTTAATCCGGCACTTGTTGCACGGGCATTTTTGTTTTTTGCATATCCTACTTGGATGAGTGGCAGCAAGGTTTGGATATCCGGATTAACTGACGGGAAAGGTGTTGTTGACGGCTTTAGCGGTGCCACTATTTTGGGACAACTCGCTGAAGGAGGAGTTCATCATGCATCACTAGTTAACGGTATCGGGCATCCCATTTCAGCTATGGATATGTTTCTGGGACTTATACCAGGGAGTATAGGAGAAACTTCCACACTAGCAATACTTATTGGAGCAGCAATTTTACTCTTAACCGGCGTTGGTAGTTGGAGGGTAATGTTAAGTGTATTTGTGGGAGGTTACCTGACGGCACTTTTATTTAATTTGATTGGCGGTAACCCGCTAATGGAATTCCCGGCATGGCAACATTTGCTGGTTGGCGGGTTTGCTTTTGGTGCCGTATTTATGGCAACCGACCCTGTAACTATGGCTCAGACAAACAAAGGCAAAATAATATACGGACTTCTTATCGGAATGTTTGCAATTATGATTCGCGTATTGAATCCCGCTTACCCTGAAGGTATGATGCTTTCTATATTGTTAATGAATATGTTTGCACCACTTATAGATTATACAATAGTGCAAAATCATATAAAGAAAAGAGTTAAAAGGTGGAATTTAAACAATCAAAATAATTAGTGTCATGAATAAGGAAAGTAATTCATATACATTTTTCTTTACGGTAGTAATGATAGTTATAGTTGCATTCGGATTATCGGTAACGGCTATCACTCTTAAACCGGTACAAGAGCATAACAAAGAACTTGAAAAAAAAGTAAACATCTTGCAATCAATCAATTTAAATCCAACTTTTGAAGAAGCTGATAAAGAATTTAATAAATACATTGTAAAAACATTGCTTGTAAAAAGTGACGGTTCATTTACGGAAGGTAACGGACTGGATATAAATTTGAAAGAAGAACTAAATAAACCGGAAAACGAAAGAGTTTTACCATTGTTTATAGCACAAGTAGATGGTCACAAATATTATATAATTCCTCTTTATGGTAAAGGATTATGGGGACCTATATGGGGCTTTGTTTCATTAAAAGAAGATATGAACACAGTTTACGGTGTAAGTTTCGGACACAAAACAGAAACACCGGGCTTAGGAGCAAAAATTGTAACTGAAGAATTTAGAAATCAATTTAAAGGCAAAAAGATTTTTGATAAAAACGGAAACTTTACATCAATTTTAGTTGTAAAAAACCAGAAACAACTCAATGAACATCAAGTAGATGCTATATCAGGTGCGACGATGACCAGTAAAGGTGTTCAAAATATGTTAAATAAAGTTTTATCACATTACATAAATTTTTTCAAACAACATAAAAACGACTTGGCATGAAAGGACAAGAAAAAGAATCTTTATTTTCGCCGCAGAATCTCAAATTGATTACCGACCCGATAGGAAAGAAAAATCCTATTACGGTTTTGGTTTTGGGGATATGTTCGGCACTCGCCGTTACTGTTCAGATGAAACCTGCCATAGTTATGGCACTTAGTGTTATGGTTGTTCTGGCATTTTCTAATGTTACAATTTCACTCATAAGAAAATTAATTCCTACACGCATAAGGATAATCGTACAACTTACCGTTATTTCGTTTATGGTAATTATTGTTGATCAAATTCTTAAAGCATACGCATATGATGTAAGCAAGCAACTTTCCGTATTTGTTGGCTTGATTATTACCAACTGTATAATAATGGGACGACTTGAAGCATTTGCACTCGGTAATACTCCTTGGAAAAGTTTTCTGGACGGCATAGGTAACGCTGCCGGGTACGGTTTAATACTTGTGATAGTATCATTCTTCCGTGAGTTACTTGGCTCGGGAACGGTATTAGGATACCCTGTTTTGCAAAAACTCGGACTTTATTCCATAGGTTACGAAAACAATGGTATGATGATTTTGCCACCTATGGCTCTTATTACGTTAGGAGTTATAGTATGGATACATAGAAGTAGAAACAAAGATTTAATTGAAAAATAATAAAATATGGAACATATTTTTAACATATTCGTCAAGTCGATTTTTATAGACAATATGGTATTTGCCTACTTTTTGGGCATGTGCTCATACTTAGCTGTATCAAAAAATGTAAAAACTTCTGTAGGCTTAGGGCTTGCCGTAATTTTTGTAATGACAATTACCGTACCTGTAAATTACCTGATAGACAACTATTTGCTCAAACCGGGAGCTTTAAGTTGGATTAGCAGTTCTTTTGCCAATGTTGATTTAAGTTTTTTGAGTTTCATAATTTTTATTGCAGTTATTGCCTCTATCGTTCAACTTGTTGAAATGATAGTAGAACGGTATTCACCATCTTTATACTCCTCATTAGGGATTTTCTTGCCTCTTATTGCGGTAAATTGTGCAATATTGGGAGGTTCATTATTTATGCAAGAAAAAGATTTCAGTAATGTATGGGAAGCCACATCATTCGGCATAGGATCCGGTACAGGTTGGTTTTTGGCAATAGTAGCATTAGCTGCAATACGTGAAAAATTAAGGTATTCAAATGTTCCTAAACCTTTGAGAGGATTAGGTATAACATTTATTTTAACAGGACTAATGGGTATAGCATTTATGAGTTTTATGGGTATTAAATTGTAAAAAAGCATTTACTATGATTTTAAGCGTTTCTGCAACAACAATTATTTTACTGGGAATAGGAATTTTTTTGAGTATCATACTCTTGCTTGTTTTTGTAATTTTAGAAGCAAAGGAAAAATTAGTTCCATCCGGGGATGTAACAATTGACATAAACAATGGGAAAAAAACACTCACAGTACCGGCAGGAAGTTCATTGCTTGCTACACTGAATAATGCAGGTATTCTAATGCCGTCTGCTTGCGGCGGTCAAGGAACCTGCGGAATGTGCCGCTTACAAGTACACGATGGTGGCGGAGAAATATTACCTACAGAAACAGGTTTTTTTACAAGAAAAGAAGTAAAAGAACATTGGAGACTTGCTTGCCAAGTAAAAGTTAAACAAAACCTTAAAATACAAATTCCCGAAGAAGTATTCGGTATCAAGAAGTGGGAATGCGAAGTGGTTTCAAACCACAATGTTGCTACATTTATCAAAGAATTTGTTGTAAAATTGCCTGAAGGCGAAAATCTAAACTTCCAGTCAGGACAATACATTCAAATTGACATACCTCCTTACGAAATTGACTTTTCTAAAGATATTGATGTGGAAGAAGAATACCGTGACGAATGGGATAAATACAACTTGTGGCGTTTGCATGCCAAAAATTCTGTTCCCACAATGAGGGCATACTCTATGGCAAATCATCCTGCAGAAGGAAATATTATCATGCTGAATGTAAGAATAGCCACTCCACCATGGGATAGGAAAAAGAACACTTGGCAAAATGTACCTCCAGGCATTGGTTCTTCATTCATTTTCTCCAGGAAACCGGGTGACAAAGTAAAAATATCAGGTCCATACGGAGATTTCTTAGTTCAAGATACCGACAGGGAAATGATGTTTATAGGTGGTGGTGCAGGTATGGCTCCTATGAGAAGTCATATATTCCACCAATTCCACACACTCAAAACAAAACGAAAAACAACCTTTTGGTACGGTGCAAGGTCAAAACGCGAAATTTTCTATGAAGAACATTTCCGTGAAATAGAAAAAGAATTTCCGAATTTTAAATTTTATATAGCACTATCAGAACCAAAACCTGAAGATAATTGGACAGGACTTACAGGATTTATACATCAAGTAATTTACGAACAATACCTGAAAAATCACGAAGAACCCGAAGAAATAGAATATTACATGTGTGGTCCGCCACTTATGGCACAATCAGTACTAAAAATGCTTGATAGTTTGGGCGTACCGAGAGAAAATATTTTCTTTGATGATTTCGGTTCGTAAACCCAAATACGCATTAGAAAATTAAATCGTGATTTATTTCTGTGGCTAAAGCCAAATTTAACGGTAAATATTATGACACCGCCTTAAAAGGCGGTGCTAGTCATATCCACGAGACACAACCGCGCGGTAACGGAAAAATACAAAACACCCCCACGTCATTAAGAGCAGCCGAAGGCTGCGTAATAATCTAACTCATTACCCATCGTTATTATTACGCCACCTGCGGTGGCGTAATAATCTCATTCACTCCCACCGTCATGCTGAGCACCGAAGGTGCGTGAGTATCTGCCGACCCTTCACCGTCATACTGAGCCACGAAGTGGCATAAGTATCTCATAAATTAATCAGATTGCCACGCTCACTGCGTTCGCTCGCAATGACGTGGTAGTTTTTGTGCATATTGCCACATCGCTTCGCTCCTCGCAATGACGAGAAAAAAACCTAAAAATTAGCAAATTATCACATTAATTCATTATCACATAGACGGGTCCAATTAAGTTAATAATGTAAATGAACATATAAAACAGTTCAGTCTGTCTTATCATAGAAAAGATTTCAAAAAAATTTATTTTGATATTTAAAAAAACATTATTTTTGCACCGCTCTTTTACAAAATCAGCCCAGATGGCGGAACTGGTAGACGCGCATGGTTGAGGGCCATGTGGACATTGGGTCCGTGCAGGTTCGAGTCCTGTTCTGGGCACTCGAAAAGGGGCAATAATATTTGTCCCTTTTTTTATTCATTGAAACCCAAGCCCGGGTGGCGGAATTGGTAGACGCGCATGATTCAGGGTCATGTGGTCGCAAGACCGTGCAGGTTCGAGTCCTGTTCCGGGCACAAAAAAAAGGCTGCCCACGTTGAGTAGCCTTTTTTTTGTATTAAACACACTTTTAATTTCTATAAATAATCTTTTATTATTTCATCCAGTTTATCCTTATTAGTTCTCACAAAATTTACATTTGCATCAATTAAATCCTGACGTAAAAACTTACCAACAGCCTTTACTACAAAAACATCAACACCATCCAAAATTTCAATTATTTCATTATGGTGGTGTTCTTCCTCTTCACCCTCATCATGCTCGTGTTCATGATGCGGATTTTCAATAAAATACTTATTTACAATCTTGCCATCTTCAACTTCATAGCACACAAATTCTTTTGTCCTACCAGTTCTTTGAGCTATGGTCTTACGGTCATTTGTGGGTATACAAATCTTTTTCATATTTTTCAGTTTTACTTTTATGCTTTTTTACTAACTCATTAAAAACCAATCAATTCATTAACACATTAGCACATTATCAAATTAAACACTCATCACCGCTTCAAAAGCATCGTAAATAGCTGTTTGTGCCTTGCCTACCTTTTTGGCATCACCGATAAGGGCAACATCAGCCTTATCCTTAATTTTTTCATACAATCCGTTTTCAGACTTCATTCCTGTTGCCATTACAATATGGTCAATACCGTCTATTTCAACTGTACCATCTTCACCTTCGGCAATTATTTTAGAATCATTAACCACCTCTTTTACAAGTGTGGAAGTGTAAATTTTCACGCCTTTTTCTTTCAACTTCTTAAGTGTCATCACCTTTTCAATCATTTCCATTCCGTTTGCCACTTCCGGCAACATTTCTATGATTATCACTTCATTATTGTTATCAACAAGTTTTGATGCAACTTCCACTCCAATAAGTCCACCACCCACAACAACAACCTTTTTACCTGACGGCAATTGGTCGTCTTTCAAAAATTCTGTCCAATAATACTTGTTCAAGCCCTTGATAGGTGGTACAGAAGGATTTGAACCCGTAGCAATTAAAATCTTATCGTATTTGCCAACCAAATCTTCTTCCGTGGCAAGTTTGTGTTCCACAGTAATACCCTTGTTTTCAATCTCATTTTTGTAATATTTCACTATTTCTTTCAAGCTCTGCTTGTTCGGCGGCAGATATGCCAAATTAAACTGACCGCCAAGTTCTTCTTTTTCAAACAAAGTAACTTCAGCACCTCTTTCTTTCAACCTGACTGCTGCTTCCATACCGGCAAGACCGCCACCTACAACAGCCACTCTCTTTGATGTCTTTACCTTGTTAAATTCCAACGTAGTACCAACAGTAGGATTTACAACACATTGCAAGCCTTTACCCGACTTTACTCCTCCGAGGCAACCTTCCGAACAAGCCAAACAAGGTCTTATGTTTTCTTTTATTTCACCTGTTAGCTTACCTACCACATTTTCATCGGCAACCAATGCCCTGCCAAGGGCAAAATATTCTGCACCGTATTTATTTTTCAATGTAGTTATGTCTTCTTCATTGTGAATCCTGCCCACAAAAATTACAGGAATATTAACCACATCTTTTATCTTGCTTGCAAATTCCCAAATCTTACCCTTTGGCACAAACATATGTTGGAAGAACCACGGCGGTGTGTTGCAAGCACTTCCAGCTACGGCATGCAATGCTACCACTCCCCTCTTTTCCAATTCCTTCGCAAAAATTTTAGCTTCATCCGATTTAATTCCTTGAGGCAAAATTTCATCACTCGTAACCCTCGCAATTATAGGAATATTTACGGCAGATTTAACACTATCGAGTACTTCGAATGCAAACCTCATTCTGTTTTCCAAACTGCCTCCGTATTCATCATCCCTGTCATTTACCACAGGCGAAAGGAATTGTGCTGCCAAATACCCGTGACCAAACTGCAATTCCACAAAATCAAAACCTGCTTTTTCTGCCCTAATGGCAGCTTGTGTCCAAATATCAATGGCTTCATGAATATCGTCTTTTGTCATTCTTTTTGGCGTAGCTCCACCGTTTTCGCAAGGTCTATCGGTAGCAGAAAGCCAAAAATTTCCAGGAATTTTAGGATTAGCCATTCTACCCGGATGATTCAGATGAGCTATCGCTTTTGCACCTTTTGAATGAATTAAATCCGTAAGCCTTTTCAAACCTTCAATTTTATCATCATCGTCTATACCCAATTGTGTAGGCAATTCTCTCAATCCTTTATGAATATACAAAGGCTCTAAAGCAACCGCACCTGCATGATTAGACCTTTTTCCGTAAAAAGCCAAATGTTTATCTGTGACTTTACCGTCACCTGCAGTGTAGCCGAGTTTAACAGGCGCCATTATGAAATTATTCCTCAAATTCAACATATCAATTTTTTTTAATTTTTTCTGTGTGTTAATTTACAAGTTTTTTTTGAATATCCTATTTTCTTATAACAATTTGGCATAAAAGCATTTTCACGCCAAACACGTAACATAAAAAATTCCAACTATTATTTGTATCTTTGCAAACCAAATGAATTTTATCCGTATATGGAAAACATCAGAAACTTCTGTATAATAGCACACATAGACCACGGTAAAAGCACACTGGCAGACAGGATGTTGCAGATAACTAACACAGTTAGCGACCGCGAACTTGTTGACCAAGTGCTCGACGATATGGACATAGAACGCGAACGCGGCATTACCATAAAAAGCCACGCCATCCAAATGAACTACAAACACAATGACAAAGAATATGTGCTAAACCTCATAGACACACCGGGACATGTTGATTTCAGTTATGAAGTATCGCGTGCAATTGCGGCATGCGAAGGAGCCCTCCTCGTAGTTGACGCAACGCAAGGCATTCAGGCACAAACCATTGCAAACCTCTACCAAGCCATAGACTACAACCTTGAAATTATCCCTGTAGTAAACAAAATCGACCTGCCGCAAGCAATGACCGAAGAAGTAAAAGACCAAATCGTTGACCTTATCGGATGCGACAGGGACGAAATAATAGAAGCAAGCGCAAAAACAGGACAAGGCGTTGACAAAATATTGGAATCAATAGTGGAAAGAGTTCCGGCACCCGAAGGAGACCCTGAAGCACCCTTGCAAGCATTGATTTTCGACTCGCTTTTTAACCCGTACAAAGGTATAATTGCATACTTCCGCATATTTAACGGAACACTGAAAAAAGGAGATCGCGTTAAATTCTTCCACACAGGCAGGGAATACGATGCAGAAGAAATAGGCGTGCTGAAAATGGATTATCAACCTACAGAAGTATTAACAGCCGGTAATGTAGGCTATATTGTTTCGGGAATAAAAAACTCACGTGAGGTAAAGGTCGGCGATACAATAACTCATGTAGAAAGACCTTGCGACAAGCCTGTAGAAGGATTTAAGAATGTGAAGCCAATGGTTTTTGCAGGTATTTATCCTATTGACAGTGACGATTACGAACTTTTGCGTGATTCGCTTGAAAAACTGCAACTCAATGATGCTTCGTTAGTATTTGAGCCGGAAAACTCGCTTGCTCTCGGTTTCGGTTTCAGGTGCGGATTTCTCGGACTACTGCATATGGAAATAGTACAAGAACGCCTCGACAGGGAATTTAATGTAGATGTAATAACCACCGTTCCGAATGTACTTTACAAGGTTTATATGAAAAACGGCGAAGTAATAGATGTTTACAATCCGTCCGAACTTCCGCCACAAAACAAAATTGACCACATCGAAGAGCCGTACATAAGTGCACAAATTATCACCAAAGCCGAATTTATAGGACCAATAATGAATCTCTGCATAGATAAGCGTGGCAAACTCGTAAATCAAACTTACATTACCCCCACACGTATTGAAATGAATTTTGAAATGCCGGTCAGCGAAATTGTGTTTGACTTTTACGACAAACTGAAAAGTATTTCACGCGGATATGCTTCGTTCGATTACCACCACATAGGTTACAAGCCGTCCGATTTGGTAAAATTGGATATTTTGCTCAACGGCCAGCAAGTAGATGCTTTGTCTGCACTCATACACAAAGATAATGCTTACCAGTTCGGCAAAAAGATGTGCAAAAAATTGAAAGAACTCATTCCCCGCCAGCAATTTGACATTGCCATTCAAGCCGCTATAGGTGCCAAAATCATAGCACGCGAAACCATTAAAGCATACAGGAAAGATGTAACTGCCAAATGTTACGGAGGCGACATTTCCCGTAAACGCAAACTCTTGGAAAAACAAAAGAAAGGTAAAAAGAAAATGCGTCAAGTCGGCAAAATAGAAGTACCGCAACAAGCATTTTTAGCTGTGCTAAAGTTGAATGATTAGGTGAAATAAGCAGGATAATACATACACTATACATCTTTTTTGGCTATTTTTGTAAATAGTCGTTTTATATAATTACAATGAAAGTTACGCAGGTAAAACAAGCTATTGCCAAACCGTTTATAAAATGGGCGGGAGGAAAAACCCAATTACTACACGAAACAGATAAGCTTATCCCTAGTGTTTTCAAACAAACACAGTTTACTTATATCGAACCGTTTGTTGGTGGTGGTGCAGTTTTATTTAGGATGTTGCAAAAATACAAAAACAACATAAAAAACGTTATAATCAATGATATAAATACAGACCTTACCAATACATACAAAACAATAAAAAACGATGTTGAAGGTCTTATTTTGATTTTAAGCGAATGGGAAAAAGAATATCACTCTTTAAAAGACTACCCCGATGCAAAAAAAGAATACTATTATAAAAAAAGAAAGCAATTCAATGAAAGAAGTTCGGATAAAACCACACAAGCTGCATTATTGATTTTTTTAAACAGAACTTGTTTTAACGGCCTTTACCGTGTAAACAAGAGGAATGAATTTAATGTACCGATTGGGAATTACAAAACTCCTTTGATTTGCGATGAGGACAACTTAAAGGCAGTAAACCGTATTTTGCAAAATGTAACAATATTGAACGGCGATTTTGAAGAAACATTGAATTATGCAAGCGGTAACACTTTATTTTACTGTGATCCGCCTTACAGACCGTTAAATAAAACATCAAGCTTCAATTCTTACAACCAAAACGATTTTGACGATAATGAACAAATAAGGCTTGCAAATTTCTGCAAAAAAATAAACTCTGCAGGCTATAAATGGATTTTGAGCAATTCCGATCCTAAACAAGGTAATCCCGAAGATAATTTTTTTGAGAATTTATATGGAGAGTTTCAAATAAAGAGAGTTTTTGCAAGAAGAAACATAAATTCAAATCCAGAAAAAAGAGGAGAATTAACAGAACTACTAATTACAAATCAATGATTTATGAAAAAATTGTGCTCAATTCTAAACAAATCGGAAGATGAATTATCTAATGAAATAACTTCTACATTTAAAGAAAAAATCACTCAATGGGATTATTTTGTTAAGTGGGAAAAAGTCTTGCAAAATATTGAACCAATTGAAAAAGAACTAAATTTGCTAAATTATCTTATAGGTAAAAAAGATTTGCACAAAGAAACCGTTGAATTATTATCAAAATATCCTGAAGTTATCAAAGCCATTCCCATATTACTTGCCATAAGGGATAAATCTTTGGAAGTTTTAATTGATACACGGAACTTTATTTACCACAAATTTGATTTTTCCAAGAAAACATATGAAAAAGAAGAAATAAAAACATTTGCGGATTTCATTTTAAAAAGTGGATTGGGTGAACTGTTGGAAAACAAAAAAATCAAAAACCTGGTTGATTATGCAACAGGTGTAGAAGTAGGACTCGACAGCAACGGAAGAAAAAACAGAGGTGGGTATTTGATGGAAAAAATCGTTGAGGAATTTATAAGAAATACTTGCAATGAATTAGGATACGAATACATACCTCAAGCTACGACAAATAAAATTAAGCGAGCATGTAACATTGATGTTAAAGTTGACAAATCATCACGTATAATAGATTTCGTAATAAACAAAAACGGTAAACTTTACTTTATTGAAGTTAATTTTTATGGCGGCGGAGGTTCCAAACTAAAATCAACCGCAACCGAATATATTCGGATGAATGAATTTTGGAATAACCAAGACATAGAATTTATTTGGATAACCGACGGCGCAGGTTGGAAGTCCACATTAAAACCTCTGAGAGAATACTTTGACAAAGCAGATTATTTGCTAAATTTGGAAATGTTAAGAAAAGATATTCTAAAAACAATTTTGTCGAATGATTAAACCCTACTTTCAATCCAAAGACAGGGCATTCACACTTATTCACGGTGATGTTTTTGAGGTATTACCCAAGTTTGATTTTAAATTTGATATGATTTTTGCCGACCCGCCTTACTTTCTATCAAATGACGGTCTAACAATAAAAAACGGAAAAATCACAAGTGTAAACAAAGGAGAATGGGATAAATCAAAAGGATTTGAATACCTTAATGATTTCAACAGAAGGTGGCTGAGGCTTGTTAGAGATAAAATGAAAGAAGACGCCACAATATGGATAAGCGGAACAATGCACAATATTTTCAGCATAGGTCAAATACTAACGGAACTTCATTTCAAAATTTTAAACATAGTTACATGGCAAAAAACAAACCCTCCGCCAAATTTTTCCCGTCGTTATTTTACTCATTCCACAGAACAAATAATTTGGGCAAGAAAAAATGCAAAAATTCCCCATTATTTCAATTATGAACTAATGAAAGAAATTAATGGTGGCAAACAAATGAAAGATGTTTGGGCTTTGCCTGCCATCGCAAAGTGGGAAAAATCTTGTGGTAAACATCCGACACAAAAACCTCTATTGGTACTTACCAGAATAATACAGGCATCTACAAAAAAAGGAGATTGGATATTAGATCCGTTTACAGGAAGCAGTACGACAGGAATTGCAGCAAATTTTCTAAAAAGAAATTTTGTAGGAATAGACATCAAAAAAGAATTTCTTGATTTAAGCAAATGCAGAAAAAAAGAGATTGAAAATCAACAAATTGCTGAAAAATATTTAAAAAAATTAAAAATCTAAAATTAAAGCATCTATGAAAAAATTTTTCACCTTGTTATTTTTACTCTCATATTTATCACACGCTCAAAATGTTACACACAGCCATTTGCATTTGGAGGGTAAAATCAGTACATATCCAATAACTATGTACTTAGATATAGACAATGATAGTGTTGAAGGGAAATACTTTTACAATAAAATAAGGCAAGTATTGTTACTGAAAGGACAACTTGAAAACAACAAGATTAAATTAACGGAACAAACTCAAGACAGTACCGCCACAGGAAACTTCTCGGGCAAAATAATTAACAACAAATTCACAGGAACTTGGCAGACACCATCCGGAAATAAAACTTTAAAATTCATTTTAACCGCAAAAAACTCTTTTCAAAAAAAAGACAGTGCGGGCTATACCGTATATTATTACAATAAGTATTTACCTCTTTACTCTGATACGGACATCGTAGGAATTTCCTTATTTTATCATATATTATTACCCAAAGTTAATAAAACACTTCGTAAAGTAATCATGGACACTATCTTTGGATTCCCTAACTTGACAAATGACGAAAAAGTACAAAAAGATATAGATCTAAATATTTTTGATTACTACGAAACTATGGGAACTTTTGATAAGAATGAAATACTTGATGACACATACATGGCATCATACTCGTATGAAACAGATGTAAATAAATTTTATGAAAATAACAGATTTATTATAATGGAGTCAGACAACAGTTCTTACACCGGCGGGGCACACGGTATCTATTATTCCATTTCATATGTTTTTGATAAACAACACAATAAACAAATAACACTAAACGATATATTTTATGAAAAAGATTCAACAAGCATAAAAGAACTAATAATCAAAAAATTAAAAAAGTCAGGATATTATGACAATGTTTATACTGAAATGTTTATAAGTAATGTTTTCTATTTTGACAATAAATATTTTTACTTTTTCTATAATGTGTATGATATTGCACCATATGCAGCAGGTCCTGTAGAAATAAAAATACCTTACAAAGAAATTAAAAGATATTTCAAACCATCTTTTGCCAAAGTGATGAAAATCAAATAACAAACAGTTTAATCCGTATATCCGAACCTTCTGAGCGTATTCGGATCGTTACGCCAATTTTCTTTTACTTTCACGCGAAGTTCCAAAAACACTTTTTTGCCCAGAAACATTTCAATTTCCTTCCTGGCTTGTATTCCTACTTTTTTTATTGCTTCGCCGTTTTTGCCAATGAGAATGCTTTTCTGTGTGCGGTGGTTTACATAAATCATGGCACGTATTACAGTAATATCTTCTTTTTCTTTAAACTCTTCAATCTGTACATCTACCGAATATGGTATTTCTTGGCGGTAATTCAAAAAAATCTTTTCACGAATAATTTCAGATACAAAAAAACGCTCCGTTTTGTCAGAAATTGACTCGGTGTCGTCATAATATGGAGGATGATTAGGTAGCAATTCTATTATCCTATCCATAAGTTCAAAAACATTGTCACCTCTCAATGCAGAAATTTTGTGTATCTCGGCTTTTGGCAGCAACTTTTTCCAAAATTCGGCAGCAACTTCAATTTCCGCTTGCTTGTGAATATCAATCTTGTTTATAACCAGAAGCACGGGTATTGTCAATTTGTTCACTCTATTTATCACTTCCTCATTTACTTTTTTTATGTCCTCTATATCAGTTAGATACAGCAACAAGTCGGCATCTTCTATTGCAGAAAAAACATAATTTAGCATCCTCTTTTGCATCTCGTATTTCGGGTTAAGTATGCCCGGAGTGTCAGAAAACACTATTTGATAATTTTCACCGTTCAGTATGCCCAGAATCCTGTGGCGGGTAGTTTGTACTTTGGGCGTAATTATGGAAAGCTTTGTGCCCATAAACGAGTTCATAAGCGTTGATTTCCCTACATTCGGGTTGCCTATTATATTTACAAAACCTGCTTTAAAATTTATTTTTTCTTGATTTTCCATTTTGTCTTTTAATTTGAATTGCTAAGATACAAACTCTAAGTAAAAAACACTGATTAAGGAAAAATAAAAACTATTTTTGCAAAAAATTATGTATATGAAAGAATCCAAAAAACTCAGTTTAGTTGAAGTAATATCTATGGCGGTAGGCACAATGATAGGAGCAAGTATTTTTTCTATTTTCGGATTAGGAGCTAAGATTGCCGGACACAACTTACCCGAAGCATTCATTTTGTCAGGAATATATGCACTGGCTGTCGCTTATTCATATGCTCATCTTGGCGGTAGAATCATCTCAAATGCAGGACCTATTGCATTCATAATCAAAGGAGTGGGAGATGGAGTCATTACAGGAGCATTAAGCATCCTAATGTGGTTCACATATGTTATTTCAATAGCACTGTTTGCCAAAGGATTTGCAGGTTATTTGTTGCCGTTGATTCATATAAGCAATACAGCACTAAACACTGGGATTGTAGAAGTAGGTATCATAGGATTTTTTACTGCTCTGAATTTTTTCGGCAGTAAAGCCGTTGGAAAAGCAGAATTCTATATTGTATTAATAAAAATTTCCATTTTGCTGGTATTCATATTGGGCGGAATAATGTACATAAAACCTGGACTGATAAAACCTGATTTTGATGCAATTCATTTAAAAGGTTTATTAAATGCTTCAGTAATTTTCTTTTTATCATATATGGGATTTGGCCTTATTACCAATGCATCCGAAAACATAAAAAATCCGCAAAAAAACATCCCGAGAGCAATTTATTGGAGTATTTTCATTGTTATGATTATTTATATTCTCATTTCTTTAGTTACCATAGGAAATTTACCATTGCCTGAAATTATAAAAGCAGAAGAAAATGCATTGGCAATAGCAGCCAAACCATTCCTGGGAATTTTCGGATTTTTGCTAATTTCCATAGGAGCTTTATTCTCCATATCTTCAGCACTTAATGCTACTATTTTCGGAGGTGCCAATGTAGCTTATTCTCTTGCCAAAGACGGTGAATTGCCTGAAATTTTCGAAAGAAAAGTTTGGTTCAAATCCATCGAAGGTTTATATATTACTGCAGGATTAGGTTTATTTTTCGCATTATTTTTTGACCTAAATGCAATAGCTTCAATCACAAGCATAATTTTTACCACTATATATATTTTTGTCTTAATTTCACATCTAAAATTATATAAAAATTACGGAGGTAATAAAATACTTATACTTTTCAATTTGATTGTACTTATTGCCGTCTTTTGTTTCATTCTGGTATATCAATGGAATACAAATAAAGGTGCATTTGTAACCAGTATCATTACTTTTACAGCAGCAGTCTTGCTTGAATATGTTTACAGAAAATACAAACAAAGAAAAATGAATGAATCCAAAATAAAAACATTTCCCAGAAATAATGAAAACAATAGATGAAACAATGATTTTCGGACCTGTGCCATCGAGAAGGCTTGGGTATAGCTTGGGTGTAAACAATATACCACCTAAAATTTGTACATATGCTTGTGTATATTGTCAAATAGGTCGCACCCTTAAAATGCAAGGCGAACTAACTAAATTTTATGCTCCTGAAGCAATTTTTGAACTTACCAAATCCAAAGTGGAGAAAATTAGAAGTAAAGGCGAAAAAATTGATTACATCACATTTGTTCCGGACGGCGAACCCACATTAGACATAAATCTTAGCAAAGAAATAGAATTAATAAAACAACTAGGCATTCCGGTAGCAGTTATTACTAACAGTTCGCTTATAATGCTGGACGATGTTCGAGAAGCCTTGTTGAAAGCAGATTGGGTATCTGTAAAAGTTGATACAACCGATGAAAAGATTTGGCAAAAAATAGACAGACCTTACGGTAAAATAAAGCTCCGTGACATATTAATTGGATTAGAAGAATTTGCCTCAGCTTTCAACGGTAAGCTAATAACCGAAACAATGCTGGTAAAAGACATTAACGACAGTGCAAAGGATATTGAAGACACTGCAAAATTTATTGCAAAACTAAACACCGACATCTCTTACATATCCATTCCAACACGTCCACCTGCAGAAAATTGGGTATTACCTCCCGACGAAAACGCATTAATTTCTGCATTCAACACTTACGAAAAATACTTAAACAAAGTAGAATACCTTATCGGATACGAAGGCGATGAGTTTTCACAAACTGGAGACATAGAAAAAGATATATTGAGTATCACATCAGTTCACCCCATGAGAGATACTGCAATACAAAAATTGTTGTCTGATGCCGGTTCGGATTTTTCTGTTATTGAGAATCTGATAAAAAAAGGTGAAATTATTGAAATCACATATGGTGAACATAAATTTTATTTGCGAAAATTAAAAAATAATGATTCGATGAAAGAAGAATAAATAAATTCTTCAAATAGTAATAAAACTCCACTACACTTTACATGCCAAAAAGTTTTTTATTTTACAAAATTAATGATTACTTTTGTAAAGCTTGGAAAACAAGTTTTATGATAAAAATAAAAGGCAAACATTTATTTTTCTTCTTACTTTTAACAATGTTTGTAATAGTTGCGGGAGCATTATTCAAAATTAATCATTTATCCGGAGCAAATTTTCTATTATTGATAGGATTGATTTTTGAAGCAATTGATGTTATACTTCTTATAGCTAAATATGGAAAAAAGATTTGGAAAATATTGTAAAAATAAAACAGGAAGCAAACGCCCCCTGCTTTTTATCTTTTAATCTAAATTCTTGTCAAAATATGAGTTTTTACCGACTTCACCGTCTCTGTAAATTATGTTTTCTATAATGTAATCAGCATCATCAACATGATTATCACCGTTACTCAATTCCTTTTTATGCTCTTCTGTTTCTTTTTTTATTTGTTCTTTTGTTTTACCAATATCCGTACCCGTAGAAAAACTGCCATCCTCACTTACAAAAGGTTTATCAACAACTTTAACTCCAGTGGGTTCAACAGGCTCACCATCAGTAACAATATCCAGAATATCTTTAATAACCTCTGGTCTCCTGTCATTAAAATTCAGTTCCTTTTCGTCAAACCCCGTAATAATAATTGTGATTCTAATTTTTTTACCTAATTCATTATTTATAGAAAGACCGTGAATAATATCAGTATCTTTTGTAAGTGCTTGTATCACAGAAAGAATTCTCTCCAACTCAACTGTTTTTACCATATTCTCTTCGGAAGCTGAAATATTTATCAAAACATTTTTTGCTCCTTTTATATCATTATTATTGAGTAAAGGAGACTTTAACGCTTCCCTTAAAGCATACGCTTCCCGCAACTCTCCCTCAGCTTCCCCAATCGACATAAGTGCCACACCGCTATTCTTCAGTACCGAACGCACATCAGCAAAATCAACATTCACATGTCCTTTTACCGTTATTATTTCGGCAATACCTTTTACGGCAATAGCAAGAATATCATCAGCCTTTTCCCAAGCTTTTGTAACCTCAAGATCGTGATAAATTTTATTTATCTTGTTATTGTCAATTACAATTATACTGTCAACATATTTCTTTAATTGATCAAGTCCCTGCTTCGCATTTTCAACTCTTTTTTTACCTTCGATAGGAGCAGGAATAGTTACAACTGCAACAGTTAAAACTTCCTTCTCCTTTGCAATTTTTGCAACAATAGGGGCTGCACCTGTTCCCGTACCACCTCCCATTCCTGCAGTTATGAATACCATATGTGTATTTTCATCAAAAATACGCCGTAGGTCATCAATGCTTTCTTTTGCCGCTTCTTCTCCTTGCTCGGGATTATTACCTGCACCGAGTCCTGAAGTTAGTGTTTTACCTATTTGAATTTTATTTTCGTCGGGAATAGGGCTTTTTTCAAAATCCTGAGAGTCAGTATTAACCAGAAAGTAATCCACGCCGTGAATGCCTTTTTTAAACATATTATTTACAGCATTTCCGCCTGCACCGCCCACTCCTATAACTTTTATAATGTTTGGATTTTTTGCAGGCTTACTTTCATCCGGAAGTATTTCTATGTCAATCATATATTATAAATTTATTATTATTCTAAGTCTTCCACTCCGTTTTCTATTTTTTCCCAAAATATTTCCCACCAAGATTTTTTATTTTCTTTTTGTTTTCTTTTTTTCACTTTGGATTTCTTATCATCATTCTTGTTTTGCGTTTCTTTTTCTTTCACTATTTCTTCCGTTGTGGTATGTTTAACTAAAATATCCGCATAAAGTTTTTCTTCAAAAGCAATAAGCAACAATCCGACAACGGTTGCATACTTTGGAGATAATAATTCTTTTCCCAAAATCAATTCGCTATCACCTACTTCATAAGTATTTTTAAGATTCCCTATCCTGGTTTCTATAGTAGTTTTGTATGCTACTAAATCTTTAAGGTGTTTTAGCTGAGCACCACCTCCTGTTACTACTACCCTGGATAAATCTTTCCTTGTAAAATTATGATTGTTTATTTCGCCAAAAATAGGTGCCAATATTTTATCAGATACAATAGCCCTGATATTTCTTGCCAATTCTTCTTTATCTATTTTTCTGTTATTAACCTCAACAAAAGAATTTTTTTCAACTTTACTTGGCTCGCAAGAACCGTGTTTAATCTTTAGTGATTCAGCAGATTGTATTGTTATGTTAAAAATTTCTTTTAAATCTTCGGTTATTTTGTTGCTTCCTATGGGATTTACATTAGTCAACAACAATTTATTGTTTTTCACTACGGCAAAGTCCGATGTACCACCGCCTATGTCAATCATTACAACTCCCAATTCTTTTTCATCATCGGTAAGTGTGCTACGGAAAGATGCAATAGGTTCCAACACGAATTTCTTCACTTTTTTACCGTTATTACTCAATGCGGTTTCCAAATGCTTTTTAATTGTTTTCTTAATGGTAATTATGTGAAAATTTCCATACAATCTTTTTCCGTATGATCCCACAGGATTTTCTATTCCCTTTTCTTTCCCTTCAATGGTAACAAGGGTAAAATCTTTCGGTATAATATCAATAATTTCTTCGTTTCCTTCATCATTTGCAGCAAGCTTTACTTGACCCATTAGTTTTTTCATATCCTCCTCGCCGATAAGTACATCCGGATTGAGCGTAACGGATTCGGAAATTATTTTTGTATTTACATTATAGCCTGCAATACCTACTATCACATCTTCTACTTCAAACCCAAGGTCACTTTCCACTTCATTAAACACTTTACTCAAAACTTTTGTAACCTGGTCTATATTTATCACTTCTCCCATATGAACACCTCTGGACACCTGCTCACCATACTTAAGTATTTCAAATTTGCCTTTATTCTTTTGTGCAATAATGTAAACAACCTTTGTGGTTCCAATGTCCAATACGGCGAAAATATCATTTTTGTTTTCCATATTAAATATTTTTAATTATTTATTTTCTCACAAACAATTTGTTTTTTAAATCTTAAATCAATTTTGCTGTAATAGTTCCAGCCGACTTTTGGCAAAACATCTTTGTAAAAAATCTTTAAATATCTAAATTTACGTTTATAGTCTTTTATATCTCCAAAGTTAATAAAAAAACTACCTACTTTAGGTATAAAATGGTATTCATTTTCACTGGCTACATAAATTTGTTCTATATTATTTTTCCAAAACTCATTTTCGTATATATATTTAGAGATTTCGTAAATTTCTTGCAAAAGTGTATCCCTATTAAACATCATTCTTGAATGCTTAACATTGAAATCCTTCTCGAACAAAGCATAAGGTGCATCAATCTCGCCCGATGCAACTAATACTCTAGTTGCATTTTTGCCTGTATAAGGCATCAAAAAACCCTCCTCATCAATGTAATAAGTGTCTTTGTCATAAGTAATTATCCTTACAATAGGATTACGTTGCACAACTTTTATATACATGGTTCCACCAAATGTCACATACACTTCTGCATTTTTCACAACACTCAAATTCCTGATAATGTTTTCAATACGCAAAGTGTTTACACTGTCGTAAACCTTACCTTGCACTACGATACCACTGTCCAACAATGTTTTTAACACTTCTTCATTATTTATGAATTGGTGCATTGTGCTGTCTTCAATAACAACCTCTATATTTTTTACCCTGATATTTTGCTTTACCCCGCTTACAATTATTTTACCCGCAATGAAAAATAAAACAATTGCAACAATAAAAATCAGCGACTTATATTTTTTTAAAAATTTCTTCATTCGTTTTACGAATATTTTTGTTTCAACATTTCAGCCAAAGGCTTTACTAACCTGTCAATATCTCCTGCACCCAAAGTAAGTAAAATATCAAAATCAGATTTACGGACAAATTCAACCAAACCACTTTTCTCAACCAAATGTTTTCTATCCAAATCAACCAAATCCAGCAACCAAGCAGAAGTAACACCCTCGATAGGTTTTTCCCTTGCAGGATAAATAGGCAACAACACAAGCTCATCAGCCATTGCCAAAACTTCGGCAAATCCTTCCGCCAAATCCCGTGTACGTGAATACAAATGTGGTTGGAAAACAACCAACACCTTTGCATCTAGCCACATCTGCCTCACACTTTCCAACACCGCTTTTATTTCCTCGGGATGATGTGCATAATCATCAATATAAACTTTACCTTCTCCACTAAAAATCACTTCAAACCTTCGCCAGTTTCCTTTAAAAGTATTCAAAGCCTCGACAATTTTACTTGTTTCAATACCTGCCCAATAAGCCACACTTGCAGCAGCTACGGCATTTTCAACATTATGTTTGCCTCTCACATTCAAACTTATTTCCATTAGTTTTTCATCAGCACGCCAAAAATCAAAACTGCTGTTTTTGTAATCTACATTTTTCGCATAAAAATCACCTGCAGCCACTCCATAGGTAATTTTCCTGTCTATGCTACCGAAAATATTCTTAACCTTGGCATTTACCAAAGCTACACCTTCTTCCGACAATGATGATGCAAATTTCACAAAAGTGCTTTTCAATTCGTCATATGTCCCGTAAATATCAAGGTGATCGGCATCTACAGCAGTAACAACATTCACAAAGTTTTCTTTAAGTTGCAAAAACGACCTGTCATATTCGTCAGCTTCTACAATCATATATTCCGCCTCATCTTCATACAAGAAATTAGTGTCATAATTAGCCATAATTCCGCCGGAAAACACTACGGCTTTTTCTCCTGTACTCTTAAAAATATGAGCTACCATAGATGTAACGGTTGTTTTGCCGTGAGTTCCGCCTATAGCAATGGTTTTGTAATTTTGCGACAGCACCCCCAACACTTCTGATCGTTTTTTCAAAAAATAACCCTCTCTGCGTACCAAAGAAAGTTCCTTATGAGCGGCAGGAATGGCAGGTGTGTAAACAACCAACAAACTGTCCTTGTCAAACTGTGTAATGTGGCTGACATCTTCATCAAAATAAACTTCAATGCCTTTGCTTTGCAACATATCCGTAATCCTAGACGGCACCCTGTCGTAACCGCTCACCTCTAACCCCATACGCTTAAAATGCAGTGCCAAGGCACTCATACCTATTCCGCCTATACCGATAAAATATACAAAATTAATATTTCTACTTTCAAATTTCATCTTTTTTCTATCAATTTAAACACCTCATCAACAATACTTTGAGTAGCATTCGGTTTAGCAAACTTTTTAATATTATTGCCTAATTCACTACGTTTCTTCTCATCTTTTGTCAAATTCAAAATTTCAGGCACAAGTTTTTCCTTTGTCTCATCGTTTTTAACCAATACGGCAGCATTTTTAGACACCAAAGCCATAGCATTTTTGTACTGGTGATTTTCGGCAACATATGGAGACGGTACCAAAATAACCGGCTTGCCAATCACTGCAAGTTCGGAAATAGACATAGCACCTGCACGCGAAACAATTATATCGGCAGCAGCATACGCATAATCCATTTTATAAATAAAATCTTTGACAACCACACCCCGCTTTTGCAAATCCTCAACATTATTCACCCTGACGAAATATGACTTTCCTGTTTGCCAAATCAACTGCACACCTTTTTCCGTTAACTTTTCATATCCTGCGTGAACAGCTTCATTTATTGCCAAAGCTCCCAGACTGCCACCAACAACCAACACAACAGGTTTATACGGCTGCAAACCGAAATAATTAAGTGCTTCTTCCCTTTTGCCATCTATTTCCGTAATTTCTTTTCGTATTGGATTACCTGTCAACACTACCTTTTCAGGTGGAAAATATTTTTTTGCCTCTTCGTAAGCCACACAAATAACATTAGCTTTTTTGCTCAAAATTTTATTGGTAACACCCGGCAATGAATTTTGCTCTTGAATAAGAACAGGTACTTTATATTTTGTTGCAGCATAAACAACGGGTCCACTTGCAAATCCTCCGGTTCCAATAGCAATATCAGGTTTAAAATCCCCAACAATCTTTTTCGCCTTCGATAAGCTTTTTAACAATTTCGGTAAAAATGACAAATTCTTGAGCGTTAGCTTTCTTTGAAAACCTTGCACGGTAAGACCAATAATTTCGTATCCTGCTTTCGGCACTTTTTCCATTTCCATTCGTCCCTCTGCTCCTACAAACAATATTTCAGCAGAAGGTTCTCTTCTTTTTATTTCGTTGGCTATGGATACGGCAGGAAAAATATGCCCTCCTGTTCCACCGCCGCTAATCAATATTTTCAGATTCTTGTTCTTCATTTTCGTTGTTTTCCTGTTCTTTATTTTTAGTTTTTTTCTTTTTGTCAATGGTTGTTGAAATCAGCACCCCATAAGATATGCTTGACATAATATATGATGTTCCACCCATACTGATAAGCGGCAACGGTTGACCTGTAACCGGGAAAATACCCACAGAAACACCCATATTTATAAACGCCTGTGTAACAAACACTAATGTAATACCGAATTGTAATAATATTTTATAAGTTATCTTCTTTTCAATAATCAAATTACGAACTGCCCGATACAGTAATATAAAATATAGAAAAATTACAATCACACCACCCCAAATACCAAACTCTTCCAATATAATGGCATAAATAAAATCGGAATATGGATGTGGTAATACACTTTTTTGAGCACTATTACCGGGACCTTTCCCCAAAAGTCCTCCTGTTGCAATTGCTATTTTAGCCTGATCCGCTTGATATGTATTATCATTATTTTTTGAATTGTCATCAGAAAAGAAAGATTCAACCCTGCTCTTCCAAGTAGCGATACGGGTGTGTTTCATAAATTTCGGAGCTATCATTATAAAACCGCCACCCAAAATTACGAACACTAACAAAGTAATAATCAAATGTTTAAACTTTGCACCGCCAATCCACATCATTATGTATGCAATCATAAAAACCATTAGTGCAGTGGATAAGTTAGCAGGCAAAATCAATACAACGACCAATAGTGTTGCAAAAATTATCCAACCGGCCAATGATGAAAATTCTTTAATCTTACCATTTGAATTCAAGTCATAAATTTTTGCAGCAAGAAAATTTACTAAAGCAAATTTTGCCACATCGGAAGTCTGAAGCGTAAAACCTGTTCCGGGAATTACTATCCACCTGGATGCTTGATTAAGAGACACACCGTAAACCAGCGTAATTACCAAAAGTGCAATGGAAAAAAGCAAAAACGGATACGCAATGAGATAGTGTAAGGTATAATTCAACCTGTGTACAAAATACATCAAGAAGAAACCGAATACTATCATTATAAAATGCTTAAAAGCAAACATATATACACTGCCTTTTATCAAGCCCATAGATTCTGTGGCGCTATATACAGATAATATTGATATCGCCACAAAAAAGGCATATATATACCACAATGTTTTATCTCCCCGGAATTCCAGTTTCATAAAATTATAAATCTCTTACATATTTTTTAAATTGCCTTCCCCTGTCTTCGTAGTTATCAAACAAATCAAAGCTGGCACATGCCGGTGACAACAATACTACATCTCCCCTTTCCGCCAGTCTATATGCCTTTTTCACAGCTTCTTGCATTGAGCGGGCTTCTTCTATTACAGGAATTATCCCTTCAAAGCTTTCAATAAGTTTTCTGTTGTCTAGACCTAGGCAAACCAAAGCTTTAACCTTTTCCTTTACAAGCGGATACAATTCACTGTAATCATTACCTTTATCTATACCGCCTGCTATCCAAACTATCGGAGCTTCTACGGTTTCCAAAGCATACCAAGTGGAATTGATATTTGTAGCCTTGGAATCGTTTATAAATTTAACTCCGCCTATTGTCAAATAATTTTCGAGACGGTGCTCAACCGAATCAAAGGTCATAAGACTTCTTCTGATAGTCTCTTTTTTTATTTTCATAATGTTTGCTGCAATAGCTGCAACCATTGAATTAGCCACATTATGCTTTCCTTTCAGAGATAATTCTTCTATTTTCATTTCAAATAGGTTTTTATTTATATTAATTATGATTTTTTCATCCTCAAGCCAAGCACCTTCGGTTAAGTGCTTCTTTAATGAAAAAGGTATTTCTTTCCCCTTAGAATAAAGTTTATTCATCTTGCTTATAACCTCGTCATCTGCATTGAATACAAAAAAGTTTTTCTCATCAAAATTTTGAACTAACCGATACTTTGATGCGGCATAATTTTCCATTTTGTAATCGTACCTGTCCAAGTGGTCAGGCGTAATGTTCAAAATAGCACCAATATCGGGTTTAAATTCGTAACACCCGTCAAGTTGAAAACTGCTAATCTCCAACACATAATAATCGTAACCGCCTTCGGCAACCAGTCTTGCAAAACTGTAACCTACATTTCCCCCGAGACCTACTTTCACACCTGCATTTTTGAAAATGTGATATGTGAGCAAAGTGGTAGTAGTTTTGCCGTTACTGCCTGTTATGGCGACAATCTTCGCACCTTTGTTCAAATGCCTGTATGCAAATTCTATTTCGCTTATTACTTCTATGCCTTTTTCACGCACCTTTTGCACAAGCGGCACAGTATCGGGGATACCCGGACTTTTCACAATCAAACATGCACTCAAAACCGTTTCTTCAGTATGTCTGCCCTCTTCGTATGGTATACCTTCCGATTCAAGCTCAGATTTATATTTATCCTTAATGCTTCCCTTATCGGAAACAAAAACAGACAAGCCTTTTGCTTTTGCCAAAATAGCAGCACCTGTTCCGCTTTCGCCCGAACCCAATATCACAATATCATATTTCACACCACTCATCTATCTGATTTTTAATGTTATAATTGCAAGCACGGCAAAGAATATCGCAACAATCCAAAATCTTACTACAATTTTATTTTCGTGTATTCCTTTTTTCTGATAATGATGATGTAATGGAGACATAAGGAAAATTCGCCTGCCTTCACCGTATTTACGCTTGGTGTATTTGAAATAGGAAACTTGGAGCATAACAGACAGGCTTTCAAGCAAAAAAGTACCTGCAAGTAAAGGTAACAATAATTCTTTGCGAACAACAATAGCAAAAACGGCAATAATTCCACCTATCGTTAAACTTCCTGTATCACCCATAAATATCTGAGCCGGATATGAATTATACCACAAAAAACCAACTGTTGCACCTATAAACGTGCTTGCAAACACTACGAGTTCTCCTACATGAGGTATATACATAATATTCAAATAATCGGAAAAAATTATATTACCGGACACGTAAGCAAAAACTCCCAGAGTAGCACCTATTATACTTGAAGTTCCTGCTGCAAGACCATCAAGACCGTCGTTCAGATTCGCACCATTTGATACCCCTGCTATAATAAAAATTGTAACGATAATAAACACAAGCCATACCCATTGTTGTTGCATAGATTTTGGCAAAAATCCTATTAATGATTTGTAATCAAACTCATTATTTTTAATAAACGGTAGTGTAGTTTTAGTTGATTTTACTGTAACATAGCCCGGTTTTTCGTAATTGTCGTTAAAGGTGTTTAATTCTTCGGAGACATAAGTTGTTTCTTTAAAATTGTCTTGCTTGATTTTGATAACCACATCATCACTGAAATAAAATGCAACACCTACCAATATTCCCAATCCTACTTGTCCAAGTATCTTGAATTTTCCTGCCAGTCCTTTTTTATTTTTCTTAAAAACTTTAATGTAATCATCTATAAAGCCAATCGTACCCAACCAAAGAGTGGTGATAAGCATCAAAATAACATAAATATTTGCTATATCTGCAAAAAGCAGAACAGGTATTACAATGGACAAAATTATAATAATACCCCCCATTGTCGGAGTTCCTTGCTTTTGCTGTTCGCCTTGAAGACCAAGCTGCCTGACAGTTTCACCTATTTGTTTTTTTCGCAAATAAGCAATAATACTTTTACCAATCCACATTGAGATGATGAGGGAAGTAATAAGTGCCAAACCCGACCTGAAAGATATATAACGGAAAACACCCGCTCCAGGCACATCCAGTTTATCCAAATACATAAATAAATAATACAACATAATCCATTTATTTTAAAAGAGTTATATTTTTCAAAACTTCTTCCCTGTCGCTAAAATGATGACGCACACCGTTCACTTCCTGATACTCTTCGTGTCCTTTACCTGCAATAAGTATAATATCACCCGGTTTTGACATCAAAACCGATGTACGTATTGCCACTGCCCTGTCCGGTATCATAAGAGTTTTTGCTTCGTCTTTTTCAGACTTGATGCCGTCTTTTATGTCTTTCATTATTGCTTCGGGATCTTCACTACGAGGGTTGTCGGAACTAATAATTACAATATCGGACAATGATGCCACAATCTTACCCATTTCAGGGCGTTTTGTTTTGTCTCTATCGCCACCAGCACCAAAAACGGTTATAATAGTCCTTCCTGTTGTTTTCAGTTCGTTAAGTGTTTCCAAGATATTTTTCAGTGCATCGGGCGTATGTGCATAATCAATAATAAATGTCTTGCCGTCAATAGACCTGATAGTTTCCATTCTTCCTCGTACAGGTTCTAACTTGCTTATTTCAACCAGTACTCTTTCTTCGTCCAAACCAGACAGCACTGTTGCACCATATATGGCAAGAATGTTATAAATATTAAATTCACCGAAAAGTTTTATGTAAACTTCTTCACCGTTTATATTAAGAAGAGTACCATGAAAATCCATTTCAATTATCCTTGCAGTAAAATCGGCAGTCTTTTTCAAGGAATAATAATATCTTTTAGCAACAGTATTTTGAAGTAAAAATGTTCCGTTCTTATCGTCAAGGTTTGATAATGCAAAAGCATCTTCCGGCAGATTATCGAAAAACATCTTTTTGGCATCACGGTAATTTTTAAAAGTCTTGTGATAATCTAAATGGTCGTGTGTAAGGTTGGTAAAAATTCCTCCGGCAAACTTGATACCGCTAATCCTTTTCTGTACAACCGAATGTGAACTTACTTCCATAAAACAATATTCACAACCTTCCGCTACCATATCCGCCATAAGCGATTGAATGGCAACAGGAGCGGGTGTCGTATGTGTGGCAGGATAAACTTTGCCGTGTATTTTGTTTTCTACTGTAGAAAGCAAACCGCATTTGTATCCGGCATTTTCAAAAAGCTTATACAAAAGTGACGCTATCGTAGTTTTGCCATTTGTTCCCGTTACACCTACAACCTTTAAATTGTTTGAAGGATTCCCGTAAAATTCCGAAGACAATTTGCCCAATGCATCTGCAGAATCTTCTACATACACAACAGTTACACTCTCAGGCAATACAAAAGGATTTCTTTCGCACACAACTGCAACAGCACCACCCTCAACAGCTTTCATTATGTAATTGTGCCCATCGGTTACTGTTCCTTCTACCGCCACAAACATAGCCCCATCTACAACTTTTCTGGAATCAAACTCAATTGATTTTATATCAACGGTTTTATCTCCAACAATTTCTTTTACGCTTATATTTTTCAATAACTTTTCAAGTATCATTTTACAATAGTTTTAAAATTATTTCTTGACCTTTGGAAACTTTAAGACCCGGATTTACCGACTGGTAAACAACAGTTCCTTCACCAACGGGGTTTACCTTGAGCCCCATAGAGTTTAATATATATGTAGCATCACGTAATCCCATACCTTTTACATTAGGCATTATTCCTTTGTGTATAAACCTGTTTTTTAGAATAATTACACTATCACGGGGAAATGTGACAGCCCAATCGGATGATAAGTCTTTATCGTTATATTTCACATCAAGTTCGTCCAGTAAAGCCTCAATATCAGGAGCATATCCATATTTTACAATAGGAACGGAAGCATTGATAATCATTGTATCGGCTATGTTTATCGGCTCGTGCATCTTGAATTGTGTAGCATATATTTTATCGGCAATTTCCCTGAAAACAGGTGCTGCAACTTGGCTACCGTAATAAGCACCTTTGGGTTTATGTACTGTCACAATAATTGAATACATAGGATTATCAGAAGGAAAATATCCTACAAAGGAAGCTACGTAAAACTTACCTTTTGAAGTATTATAACCGCTATTACGGTTTGCTAACATAGCTGTTCCTGTTTTACCAGCAATTTTATAATAAGGTGTTTTTATTCCCCTTGCAGTTCCGTATTCAACAACTGCTTCTAACAATTTGCGAGCTTTTTTAACAGTTTCAGACGAACAAATTCTCGGTTCAATGACTTGAGTCTCAAACTTTTTTATCACCTTACCATGATTCAAAATAGCAGTAACAAACCTAGGTTTTACCATTTCACCACCATTGGCTATAGCATTATATAAAGTAAGAAGTTGCAAAGGCGTAATTCTAACTTCATACCCTATTGCTATTTGAGGCAATGAGATTCCAGACCAATATTTATCTCCAGGATAATGAATTACGGGTCTTTTTTCTCCTTTTATTTCAATGCCCAAAACATCATTCAAATGCATTGCATATAAACGGTCAATAAAGTCTTCGGGATGATCTTTAAAATTGTTGTAAATAACTTGAGATATACCCACATTAGAAGAATGAGCAAATGCATCAATTACTGTTATTTTACCCATGCCTGCATGAGCATCTCTCATTATATGATTATAATATCTTATTGTACCGTTACGTGTATCTACTGTATCATATAAATCTACCACTCCTTTATCAAGAGCAACAATCATTGAAGCAAGTTTAAAAGTTGAGCCGGGTTCATATAACTCTCCTATTGCATAATTATACTTTTCTTCATAATTCCCGTCTTTTGTCCTGCCCAGGTTAGAAATTGCTTTTATATCACCTGTTTTCACTTCCATAACAACAGCTACTCCGTGGTCTGCTTGTGTAGCTTTCAGCATTCTTAAAAGGCTGTTGTGGGTTATATCTTCAATTTCAACATTCAGGGTAGTACGAATATCATAACCATTTTGCGGCTCAATGTTCTCTGCACTTCTAACTTCACGGTAATACCTTCCGGAGATTTTTTGCACCAGTTTTTTACCGTTTACACCACTCAAATATTTGTCATAAGCCTTCTCCAAACCAATACATGTTCCGTCTTCTCTTTTGTAACCGAGAGTCCTAGATGAATACTCAAAAGATTTGGCACGCACTTCTCGGGTATTTACAATAAGACCACCTTTGAACTTACCCCAAGAAAATATCGGGCATTTCTTTATTTTTTCCAGTTGGTTGTAAGTTACTTTTTTTGCAATAAGAGTATATCTGTTCCCTATTGTTCTGGCTTTTATCAACTTTTTGAAAAAATAATTACTAGATTTATGAAAAATGCGTGCAAGGCAACAAGCCAACGAATCAACATTTTCGTTAAAATTTTTATCTGTAAGGCTCTCAACCCTAGCATCCCACCTCACTTCATAAAAAGGAACCGAAGTAACAAGCGTAAAATTATTTTCCGACAAAATATTACCGCGTGTTGCCGGAATGGTTTTTATTTTATAAACATATTTTTGTTGTAATTTACTCCATTTGTCACGCTCTATAACTTTATATATCCATATTTTTGTCAAAATTAGAATAGCAAGTCCCAAGAATCCCAATAATAAGACCAATAATTTTAATATGAGTCCTCTATTTTTACTTGCCATCTTTATCAACTTTAATCACATAAGGCGGATTAGTAGGTGCTTTCAGGTTTATACCATATTTCTCCAGCAATTCTTCCACTTTTGATTGCTGACTGGCTTGTATAAGTTCAAAAGTGAGTGTAACTTGTTTATTACGTAAACGTTTATTTCCTTCTTTCAATTTTATTTCTTTTTCAGCTAATGTATCTGCCTCATATTTTAATGATATGTATCCGATAGCCATTAACAAAAAAATTATCAGGTATTTATTTATTTTTTTAGTTGTTTCGTGTAAAAAATCACCCCTTAAAACACGTCCAAGTTGTCGTGAAAAATCTTTTTTGCGTTTTGCTATATTTTTCTGTTCTTCATTATGTATGTTTCCGGAATCATTCATAGCCTTTCCGCTATTCTCAATTTTGCACTTCTTGACCTCTTGTTTTCTTTTAATTCTTTACTACCTGGTGTTATAACCTTTTTATTGATAATTTTAAAAACCTTTTCCTGTAGCATTGAAATATCACCGTATTCAGGTTTAATAAATGTATTATATTTCAAAAAATACTTAACTATCTTATCCTCAAGCGAATGATAAGCAATAACAACTAAACGCCCCCCGCTTTTTAGTGCATAAGGAGTTTTTGTCAACATTCCCTTGAGGGCTTCCAATTCGTCATTTACTTCTATACGGATAGCTTGAAACAACTGCGATAAAAATTTAGGTGTAGCACGTCCATTTACAGCTTTGTCAACAACTTTCACAAGCTCACCGGTAGTATTAATAGGATTATACTTTCTGTATTCAACAATAGCACTTGCTATAGCAAAAGCAGGACGATAAATTTCCCCGTATTTATTAAAAATTCTTTTCAATTCATTGAGAGAATATCCATTTACAACTTCATAAGCTGACAGTTCAGCTGTTTTATTCATCCTCATATCCAAGCGAGCATCATCACGATAGGTAAAACCTTTTTCGGTATTGTCAAACTGAAAAGACGACACTCCCAAATCTGCCAATATACCGTCAACCGGCAACAAATCATTATACCTCAAAAAATTTATAAAATATTTAAAATTACTTTTCACAGGTATTATTCTGTCATCTTCCGGTAAATTCGCAAAAGCATCTTCATCTGTATCAAAAACAACGAGCCTGCCTTTGGGAGATAACCTTTTCAAAATTTCTAAAGAGTGACCTCCTCCACCAAAAGTCAAATCAACATAAATCCCGTTAGGATTAATATTTAATCCGTCAAGGCTTTCTTGCAAAAGCACAGGTATGTGATAATTCCTATTCATTTTCGCCTATTCCTTTAAAAATATCTTCCGCCAACTTTGCAAAATTATCTTGGGAAATAATATTCTTTTCAAGTTCATTTGGATTCCAAAGCTCGATTTTACTTACTTCTCCAATAAATACAACATCTTTTGCAATACCGGCACTATCCAACAAGGCTTTGGGTATGAGCACCCTATTTAAAGCATCTAATTCAACCTCAACAGCTTCTTTAAAAAACTTTCTTAAAAACAAATTATGTTGACGGTTATAGGGATTTATTTTACTGCGGATAATTTCAACTTGACGTTTCCATTCGTCTTCAGGATACAATACGAGGCAATTGTCAAAAATATCTTTTTTGACAATAAACTTCGAAATATTGCTTTCCAATTTCCTTTTGAAAGCGGATGGCAACACCACTCTCCCCTTGGAATCTACCTTTCCCCGTATGTCTCCTACAAATCCGGTCACTTTTATTTTTTTGGTAAATATATATCAAATTCTCCATTTTAATACATTTTTTCCCATTTTTTTCCATATTATACCACAACAAACACTAACAAACTGAAAACCAACATACTAAAACATGAAAAAGTTTTCAACAACAAAAAAACAACAAAAAAAAACAAACTGTTGAAAAAAACACTCCGAAAGAGTTAGCCAGAATATTAAAAGAATTCAGAGCTGTATTTTTTATGCATAAAAACTTTAAATTTTCTTTAGATTTATGACATACCTTTGTGAAATATAATTAAAAAATGAAACTTTTAATTGTAGAAGACGAACCAGAATTGTTAAATTCAATAAGCTCCTATCTAACAAAAGAGGGTTATGTGTGTGAATTAGCATCAAATTTTCGAAAGGCGTCGGAAAAAATCGCAATCTATGAATATGATATAATTTTATTGGACATTACACTACCAGACGGTAATGGTATAGAACTATTAAAAATTATTAAAAAGAGTAATATCGCGTCTGGTATTATAATTATATCTGCAAAAAATTCTTTAGACGATAAAATAAGTGGACTCGATCTGGGAGCAGATGATTATATAACAAAACCTTTTCAATTACCGGAGCTTAACTCAAGAATTAAAGCTGTACTCCGACGTAATCAATTTGACAGGAACAATATCATAACATTTAATGAAATAGAAATTAACATACACAGTAAAGAAGTAAAAATAAACAACCAACCTGTTTCACTTACCAAAAAGGAATATGATATGCTTTTATATTTTCTCGTAAACAAAAACCGTGTATTAACTAAAGAATCCATAGCGGAACATTTGTGGAATGATAACATTGACCTTGTTGATAATTTTGATTTCATATACACTCATTTGAACAACCTTAGGAAAAAGATAAAAGAAAAGGGTGGAAACAACTACATTAAAACAATTTATGGAATGGGTTATAAATTCACTGATAAATGAAATTCATATCTAAAATAAACAAACTTTATCTGATAATACTTGTTTTTTTACTGATTATCACAAGTATTTTAGGGTACATTATTCTTAAAGATATTATTTTAAGTGAGATTAAAGAAGATATGCTAGAAAAAGAGGATGCAATAATAAATGAAATAAAAATAAGGCATAATACCCCAAATTTGTATCCAATAATAGAAACATCAAAAATAAATGATTTATATAAAAATATAAATAAATTTAAGATTATTTATTTGCCGGATCCTACAGAAGGAGAAAATGAACAAGAACCATATTTAGAATATACACACACAATAAAAATCGGCAATCAAAGATACATAATCAGGTTACGCCACTCGCTATTAGAAAGCAATGATCTATTTTTGGCTATTTCTGTGCCTTTCCTTTTTTTATTAGTTTTTTTATTATTCGTTCTGTTTATAGCAACCAAAAAAATCAATAAAACAATTTGGTTAGATTTTGAGGAGAACTTAAAAGAGATTGAAAAATTTTCATTTGAATACCCGAAAGAATTAAAATTAAAACAGAGTAAAATCGATGAATTCAACAAGCTATACAAGACAATAACAGAACTAACTAAAAAACTTCAGAATGATTATAAATCTTTAAAAGAATTTACAGAAAATGCTTCTCACGAAATGCAAACACCTTTGACAATTATATCTTTGAACCTTGACGAAATTTTGCAAGAAAAAATTCCCGAAACAGTGTTCAAAAAGGTTGTAACTACACAAAATGCAATTAAACGACTTTCGTATTTGAATAAAAATTTAATCTTACTAACAAAAATCGGTAATAAAC
>JALTDM010000260.1:0-1402 GCA_027074135.1 Bacteroidales bacterium | reverse complement strand
TGATGAATTTAATATTCTGATTACTGAAAAAAACATTAATGTTTTTTATAAAGAAATTGGTGAATTTAAAATAAAAATCAATCCGTACTTAGCCGAGATTATGTTGAACAACTTATTTTCAAATGCCATAAAACATAACTTTGAAAAAGGAGAAATTACAATTGAAATTGATAATAATCATCTAAAAATGTGTAACACCGGAAATCCTAATTCCTTATCAAATGAAACTATTTTTCATCGTTTTACCAAAGAAAATTCCAAATCTTACGGACTTGGACTATCTATTGTCAAACAAATTTGTGAGACACACAACCTGAAAATTACATATACAAAAAATGGCAAACATTGCTTCATTATAACTAAATTGCAATGAAAAAGAATATAGCATATTTATACCTTTTACTATTATCTTTATTTTCCGAGGCTCAAACAAAAGATCTTAATTACTACATATTACAAGCAAAAACCAATAACATACATATAAATAAAATAGAAAGCAACATAGAAATAATTCAAGAAGAGAAACAAAAAATTAAAGCCATTTTAACAAAACCTACAATTTATATAGAATCAAATATTTCGTTAGCACCAATTTTAGACATTAAAAACAATAAATTTCAGTGGAATACAGAAAATGCAAATGATTACATAGGATATGATTTAGCACTTTCAAACGGAGGGCAATATCAAGCTTTCATCTCAATAAACCAACCTTTGTTCAATCAAAAAAGTTACCAAACGTATTTAGAGGATGCTGACATCCAAACTAAAATCAATGAAAATCAAAAAAAATTAACCCAACATGAATTAGAAAAATTAGTTACAGAGCAATATATATTATGTGAAAAATATTGGAAAGAAAATCAAATTATCGAAAATCTACTTAAAGAAACTTATAAACAACTACAAACAATTAAATCTTTATCACAGAATGCAATTTATACTTCAAAAGATGTTATGATTTTACAGATAGAATATGAAAACTTAAAAATAGACTATACAAAATATATATCAGCATATAGAGAAAACCTGTTAAATCTCAATTTACTATGTGGAATTAACGATACTACATTTGTTAAACTTAAAAGTTCTGAAATAAAAATACACCGGGATACGGTAGAACAATCAAACTTTATTTTAAAATACAATTTAGATAGTTTAAATATTATATCTAAACAAAAATTATTTGACCTAAACTATTACCCACAATTAAGTCTTTTTGCCAATACAGGACTTAATGCTGCTTACCTACCTACTGCAGACAGATTTGGTTTTGCTTTGGGAATACGATTTAGTTGGAAAATTTTCGATGGTAAACAACAAAAAGCACAAAATAAAATATCTCTCATAAAATTGCAAAATATAGAATTTGAGAAAAAACAAGAGATTTTGAAGACAGATT
>JALTDM010000259.1 GCA_027074135.1 Bacteroidales bacterium | reverse complement strand
TTATCAGATATATTACCTAAAGTTTTTTATCTTTGAGCAAAATTTTACAACTAAATTTCATAAATGAAATCTGAATTTAATCCACGGGAAAATTTCTGGCAAACGATGAAAGAAGCCGGATATATTTCGTTAAATAAGGCAACTCAAGAAGATTACGATAAGATTGGATTTATGTCAGGGTTGGAAGTACACCAGCAGATTTTAACTAAAGAAAAACTTTTCTGTCATTGCCCTGCGGGAATTTATAATGATGATGATGATTTTGATGCGGAAATAATACGTCACATGAGACCTACTCTTAGTGAAATGGGGGAATATGACGGAACTGCTCTAATGGAATTTAAAACTCGCAAGACTATTATTTACCGTATTAATAATGAGAATGCTTGTACTTACGAAATAGATGATACTCCGCCTTTTCCGATGAACAGAGAGGCATTGGAAAGTGCTCTTGAAATTTCTCTGCTGTGTAAGTTTAATATTGTAGGCGAAGTTCATATTACCAGAAAACAATATCTCGATGGCAGTATTCCTACCGGATTTCAGCGGACTGCAATACTTGGAACAGACGGAGAAATACAGCTTAAAAACAAAAAAATTCGTTTGATACAACTTAGTATAGAAGAAGATTCTGCACGCGAAATTTCCGATGTAGGACATGTTAGAATTTATAAGACAGACAGGCTTGGAATGCCGCTTATAGAAACGGTAACTTATCCCGATATGCGAAATCCTTGGGAAGTAAAAGAGGCTTGTGATTTTATTCGTTTTATCAACAGAAGTACGGGCAAGGTAAGAACAGGAATGGGAGCTTCCCGCCAAGATGTGAATGTAAGTTGCAAGGGAGGAACCAGAGTGGAAATCAAAGGTGTAGCACATACCAAATGGATACCTTCGCTTACTCACAACGAAGTTTTTCGCCAATGGTCTTTGCTTTTGATTAGAGATAAGTTGAACAAGCGAACGAAAAAAGAAAATTGGAAACCGGTAAGCAAAGAGGTTAAGATTGAGAAATACAATTTGAAAAACAAGCATATTAAAAAAGCAATAAAAGAAGGGCATAAGTTTTATGTAATAAACCTGCCTTATTTCCATGGATTGTTGTCTCACTTTACACAGCCGGATAAGCCTTTTGCGGATGAGTTTGCAGGCAGACTCAAAGTGATTGCTTGCCTTGAAAGACCAAATATGTTTTTCTCGGAACAATTTGACAAAGATGCTTTGCCACAAACATTTTGGAACGAAATGGTGAAATTGACCGGTGCTGATAAAAATATTGATGCTCAGATACTTGTGTTTGGACCCGAAGACGATATGCCTACTGCACTCGAAACCATTGAAGAAAGGGCATTTATGGCATTTGACGGAGTACCGAAAGAAACCCGTAAGTCTTTTGAGGACGGAACCACTACATTTGAAAGGGTATTACCCGGAGCAGACAGAATGTATCCCGATACCGATTCGGCACCTATTCCGCTCGAAGATGAATACATTGAACAACTCGAAAAGAATATACCCGAAGAGTTAATTAAGCGTTACGAACAATTGCAAAAGTGGAATATCCCAGAAAATTATTACACATATATTTTCAGTAAGAATTTGTACCCAGTAATTAAAAAGATTGTGGAAGATTTGGGATATGAGCCGAGGTTCATAGGGACATTTTTCGGACAGCGTATGAAGTATGTGGAAGGTCATTACAACCCACAATCACTGTTTGATTATTGGCGAGTATATGATATGTTCAAGTTTATAAAAGAAAATAACTTGGTAGAAAATATAGCTCCTGCAATGTTACCACTTGTGTACATGCATCCTCAAATGGATTTTGAATCAATATTAAATTTAATGAAATTCAGTAAAAGAACAGAAAAAGAAATTATCGCGCCTATTAAATTCTTGAAAGAGAAATTTAAAGAAATAAGTAAGAACTTAACCGAAGATGCCACTGTAAAATGGGTTATGGGTGAATTGCATAACCAAGCTATCGGGAATATGGATTTGAAGAAACTCTATGAAATTGTTAAAAATTCTTGATCATGAATAATGATATTTTCCAAGGATATAAAGGTGAAGCACTCGAAGTATTGAAAAAATTTAATGTAAGGGTGTGGAGTCATGCCATAATAGATACAACACGGGGTAAGTTTGAAGGAACTATTTTGCCGCGTTCAGAACACCAAGATGATAAACATATTGTTGTTAAATTGGCAACGGGATATAATATTGGTATTACGGCAAAAAATATTAAGAGTATAAAAGAACTTGGCTATAAAAAAGCACATTACGGAATACCACAAAAGGAGTTTCCATATACGCCCGGTTTGCCGAAAGTGAAACTTTTTGGAACAGGCGGAACCATTGCTTCCCGTTTGGATTACAGGACAGGAGCTGTTATTCCTGCTTTTTCCCCTGGAGAACTTTATGGAGCGGTACCGGAACTTGCAGATATAGTTAATTTGGAAACAGAAAAAGTGTTTGCAGTTTTCAGCGAAAATATGGGACCTGAGCAATATATTGCTCTTGCCAAAGCAGTAGCAAAAGAAATAGAAAAAGGTGTTGACGGAATTGTGATTGGTCACGGTACAGATACAATGCACCATACTGCAGCGGCATTAACATTTATGGTACAAAATTCGCCTGTACCCATTGTTCTTGTGGGGTCGCAAAGGTCATCTGACAGACCTAGTTCAGATGCTGCATTAAACCTTATGCATGCAATGAAAGCTGCAGGGCACTCTGATATTGCGGAAGTATTGGTTTGTATGTTCGGTCCTACTTCGGATGAATACGGTTTGCTGCACAAAGGAACGAGAGTAAGAAAGATGCACTCGTCATACCGTTCTACATTTCGTACAATAGGAGACACACCCGTGGCTATGGTAACCCGTGAAAAAATTACTCCTATAAAAAGAAATTATCACCACAGGCGAAAAGATAAAAATGTAAAATTGTTGCCATATTTTGACAACAGGGTCGCCATGGTATATTATTATCCCGGAATGAAGCCGGATATAATTTATTCTTTGATAGATAATGGTTACAAGGGGATTGTTTTCGTCGGTACAGGATTGGGTCATGTAAACAAAGCTGTATATCCCGCACTTGAAAAAGCTCAAGAAGAAGGTGTGCATATGTATATGACCGTTCAAACATTGTGGGGTTATGTACAAATGTTTGTTTATGATACAGGTAGGGATATAATGGCTCGTGGAGTAATTCCTGCAGGAAATATGCTGCCTGAAGTGGCATATATTAAATTAGGTTGGGCACTTGGTCAAACACACGATCTGGAAAAAGTTAAAGAACTGATGCTAACACCTGTAAATGATGAAATAACTTTGAGAGAACCTTACAACGGATATTTGGTTTTCCAAGGTGGAGTGCCGGAAGTGGAAGAGTTTATCAGAAAAATTCATAAATAAAAATACAATTAAAACAATGACAACACCAAAAGCACCAATTAAGTTTTTTTCAGGGGAAGCCACAAAATATTTGGCTGAAAAAATTGTAAAACACTATGGCGCCGAATTAGGTAAATCGACCTTGATGAAATTCAGTGACGGTGAGTTTCAACCGTCTTTTGACGAATCTGTGAGGGGAACAAATGTGTTTATTATTCAATCAACATTTCCACCGACAGATAACCTTATGGAGTTATTGTTAATGATAGATGCTGCCAAACGTGCTTCTGCTTATAAAGTAATTGCTGTAATTCCATATTTCGGGTTTGCCAGACAAGATCGAAAAGACAAACCCAGAGTTTCTATTGGAGCAAAACTTGTAGCAGATTTATTGAGTGCAGCAGGAGTTGACAGGATTATGACTATGGATTTGCATGCAGATCAAATTCAAGGATTTTTCAATGTCCCTGTAGATCATTTGTATGCATCTTCAGTTTTTATCCCTTACATTAAAGAATTGGGTTTGGATAATATGGTAATAGCATCTCCGGATATGGGTGGTTCCAAAAGGGCAAATGCGTATTCAAGAATTCTAAAATCTGAAATGGCAATTTGTTACAAGCACAGAGAAAAAGCAAATGAAGTTTCAGAGATTAGAATCATTGGAAATATTAAAGGAAAAAATGTAATTATTCTTGATGATATGATAGATACGGCAGGAACAATTACCAAAGTTGCAGAAAAAATGATGAATGAGGGAGCTCAGTCTGTACGTGCTATAGCTACTCACCCTGTTCTTTCAGGCGATGCTTACGAAAGAATAAAAAAATCAGCTCTTGCAGAAGTTGTTGTAACAGATACGATTCCTTTAATAGGAGAATGTGATAAAATAAAAGTGTTAACAGTGTCAAAATTATTTGCAGAAGTTATTAATAAAGTTTACAATTTTATGTCAATTAGTTCAAGTTTTATTATTTAATTCAAGATTTTGTTATAAATTTGCAAAAGAAATTTTAATCAAAAAAAACAAAAAGCCATGAAAAAGATTATTTTAGCAATCATGGGAGTGTTTGTCGCAGGAAGTATTTTTGCACAAAAAGCAGAAAGGACTTCTCTGGAATTGAGAGGTGAAACTTTCAAGAAAGCTCCCGAAGTATTAACAAAAGCCCCGGGCGATGTTATTTATTACGAAAACTTTGACGGTAATGCTCTTCCTGCCGGATGGGATACATTGAGCATTGTAAGTCATTGGGAATTTGGAGCAAACCCATCACATGACGGACAAGCTTACATTACTTACGGTACAGATGCAGAACAACCAAAAGATGCTTGGTTGATTTCTCCTACAATTTTTATTTCAGACACGGTAGCACATCCTGTTTTAATGTTTGATGTGTCAACAAGTTATTATTGGCTTGTTAGTAACAACACCGATGATGTAACTATTGTAGTTTCAACAGATGGTGGTAATACTTGGCCGGATACAATTTGGAAAGAAGACGATTCAACCATGGTTATTAATTCATTGATGCCATGGCCATATGAAAGTTTTTCTTGGTACACTGCAAAAGTTAATTTGAGCAGTTATATTAACGATTCTATAAAAATTGCTTTCCACTACAAATCAAATGACGGTGTTGGTGGACACAATGGTGTAAGTTTTTACATGGACAACTTTCTGGTAAGAGATGATTATACAGAAGATTTATTTATGGAAGCTTCATTACCAATGAGTTACGGTGTTTACTGGTATGGGGTTCAAGCAAAAAATCAAGCTTGGCCATATACCGTTTTCAGAACACTTGATTTGAATTATGGTGCCACTGACTTGAATTCAGTAAATCTTAATGTAACTGTAACCGATGAAAATAATAACGAGGTTTTCAACCAAACTGCAAATCAATTTACATCTGGTGCAACATCTTTGGCATCTCATGTTAGAGATACAATGGAAATTCAACAAACTTTCCAAGCAGATACAACAGCAGAACATCAATACACCATTACTTTTAACGCAACAACAGATCCTGCCGATCAATACGATGCTAATAATTCATCTACTTGGACATTATTAATGACCGATACAACTTATGGTAGAACCTCAGAATTAACAAGCACATTAAGTGTTGCAGATTATACCGGAGGTGGTAATGGTGATGCTCTTGGTACAATGTTACTTATCAAGAATCCAGATAAAGCCGGAAAAATTACATTTTACAACAGTACAGCTACAACACCGGGAACATCTGTACAAGCTATAGTTTACGAACTGGATGACCAAGGAAATTGGTTAGAAAAAGTTTCTTCAGATCCTTATGATTTAACAGAAGCTGATACCGGGAAATGGATTTCAATTCCTTTAAATCAAGATGGTTTTTCAGAAAACTTAAGTGCACAAAGTTGGTATTTAGTAGCTCTTAAATTCTATTTCAATCCGGATAACGGTGAAGATATTAGAGTAGGTATTAAGGATAATTTTGGATCTTTGTATTCTCAAAATGATGATGAAGGTTACAAAAATAGTGTAAATCTATCATTAGGTGGTACTTGGTATTATATTACCTCAGGTGTTCCTTCATTCTTACTGGAATTAGGTGAAAATGGTGGTGGAGGAAGTCTTGTTGAAAATGTAAGCATGAATTCACTCAATGTATATCCTAATCCAGCAACTACAAATATTTATGTAGAAAACAATACGGGTGCAACAATCAACATTTACAATCTTGTAGGTGAAAAAGTAATGGAAATTACTAATGCAGACAAGAATGCTGTAGTAAATGTATCTGGTCTTAATGCAGGAACATACATTGTGAAAGTTATCGAAGGCAATACAGTTAAGACTGCAAAAGTTAACGTTGTAAAATAATAGTTAATTTTGCTATGATTAAAAGGGCGACCAAACGGTCGCCCTTTTTTTAGTTATAAA